>JANYAJ010000052.1 GCA_025361385.1 Nitrospira sp. | reverse complement strand
ACAGTCAGCCGCCGTCCAGACCTCTGGAGGCCCGCGTCTTCGCATTCCAACACATCAATCTCAGGACTGACCGAATTACCGGAAGTTCCGACAAGACGAAGGGGAAACGACATGAGAATGTCCGGTTTGTTTGTTCGCACCATTCTGGGTGCAGCCTTGCTCGCCAGCGCGTCGCCCGTGCTGGCCGTCGAGGAAGGCCAACTCGTAAAGAAAGAAGGGAAGTGGGAGTACTACTCCGGTGAAGACCCGGGATTGAAGTATCTCTACCTCAAGGGAATCATTACCCAAGAGGAGTACGACAAGGGCCTGAAGGTGATCGAGACAAAAGAACGCATCTCCAAGCCGAACTTCAACATCGACGTCAACAACGGCTTGAACATCCGCGTCGGAGAAAAATTCTTCCTGAAGCTCCGGCTGCTCACCCAGGTGCGCTATAGCTACAGTACCTACAATAATGCCTGGGGAACGATCGGGGACTCGAGAAACCCGGAAATTCTGGGAGGCCAGGTGGAGTTTCGAGCCGTCAGAAACCAGAGCGACTCAAGTACCTTTACGGTTCCCCGCACCCGCTTGCAATTCCTGGGATATGCCTTTGATCCCGACCTCCGCTACAACATCACCTTGGCGATGGATCAAGCGCCCTTTAATCAGGAGGGAGGCAGCGGCAGAGTTGCGCTCCTCGATGCCTATATCGCTTCCTGGCATATTCCTCTTGCCACCGTCCAAGTCGGCCAACAGCGGGTCTGGTTCAATCGTGCGCTCGTCAGTTCGGTCGCCACCTCATCCTTCGCAGATAATCTGATCGTGCAGAGAGCCTTCGCCGCCAACCAAGTCAATAGCCGTGACATCGGCATCACCATCTTGAGCGATGAAGATCAATACAGATTCAATTATGCCCTCGGCATCTGGAATGGAGCAGGGACCAACCTGACACGGGAAGGCACGGCTGTCAGCCAATACCTTCCCAACACCGCAACCAATGCCTTCAACGGTAATGCGCGAACCTACAACTACGACACCCGATTCCTGACCGGTGAGATGATGTATACCGCCCGGGTGTTATACAAAATTTCCGGCAATCCTGGGTATGGGCAAGGAGACATTCTGAACTCGCGCATACCGCAGGTGGCAATCGCCTTCGGTTATGCCTACAACCCTGGACAAAATTACCTGAGCTCTATCCGATCCGACATCGTGGATCGTGCATATCGCCAGGCCGTAACCAACAGCTTCAATGGCCGGCTCCTTGGAGGAGGCATCTACGACTTCCAAACCTATGAAACGGACTTCATCGCAAAATATCAAGGATACTCCTTACAGGCAGAAGGATATTACCGGCACCAGCGGGTGCGGAACAGTGGCGATGGAACCGTGCCATTTGCACCAACCACCGCAATCGTGCAAGGGCCCTCGGTCGATTTGGGTCAGGCCTGGGGCTGGTATGCACAAGTGGGAAAATACATCATCCCCCGGAAACTCGAGCTGGCCGTCCGGTACGGATTTATGGATCCGTCAACTAAACAAAAGCACGATCTAACGAAGGAATTCGGCGCCGCCATCAACTACAGTTTCGACGGAACCTACAACAACCGCCTCATCGTCGATTACTCCAATATCACGATGGGGAGCGGCGGACGGGCACCGGATCGGTATCCGTTCGAGAACTTGCCGGGGTTCGGTCGTGATCTCGTTGAAAACAGGATCAATGTGCAGTACCAATTCTATTTCTAGAACGATACGAATTATTTAACCGTCAGGAGAACGATCATGACATACCAACGCCAATGGTTCAGGGCTGTGCTTTTCGCCGGTGTGGTGACAGCAGCTCTCTGGGTCACGCCCTCTGCGCAGGCCCAACCGGAGACCCTCACCATCGCAGCCGCCAACAGCCTCAAGGACGCGCTCAGAAAAGTCTTGCCGATCTTCGAAGCGCAGCACCGTGCAATCAACGTACGAGTCGTCTACGGACCCTCTCAAACACTCCGCAACCAGATTGAACAGGGCGCGCCGGTGGATGTCTTCCTGCCGTCGCTGTTTGAAGAAATTGAACAGCTCGAAAAGAAAGGTCTGATCATTCAAGGGACCAAGCGGGCCTATGCTGGTACGTCCCTGGTCTTGATCACCAGCACCAGCCTGCCGGCCCCCATTGCCTCCATTCAAGATTTACGAACAGTCCCGATCCGACGGATCGCCATCGGGGATCCCAAGTCTTCGGCAGTCGGAAAAGTGGCGGCGCAGTTTCTTACCTACAACAAACTCGATGCCCAACTGAAGTCTCAATACATCTTCGGCGAACATTCCCGGGCGGTCCTCGATCTGGTTGCCAAAGGCGAAGCCGAGGTCGGCGTCGTGTACCGAACTGACGCCGTATCGAATGTGAATATCCGCATTCTCGATACAGCCCCGGTCGGTTCTCATACTCCCATCCGCTATGGGGTCGCCACGGCCTGGACCGCCAAAAACATTTCAGGTGCCGGAGATTTCATCGAGTTTTTACTGACACCCCAGATACAAACCCTCCTACAAGAAAACGGGTTTGATCGGATGTCAACCGAGGTCGGCGTTGCCCAACAGCAGGAGGTCAAACCATGAACCACATCAGACATTCAGGAAATTCACACAATCTGCAGTCGATTCGGGCGCTGTTCATCCTCCTAAGTCTTACCGTGATCGCCGGTTGCGCGAGTCAACCTGTCTCACCACAGAAAGCAATTTATGAGTCGGGACTCAACACGGTCCGCCTGGAGGGAGATCCTGACTCGACATCCAACACACACCCGACTGCGTTGACGCCGACAGAGCTCGGGACCGTACTCCGCGGCGTCCGATCATGGGAAAGACGGAACGTGATTCACCAATTGTTCAGCGGTCAAGCCGACCGGACCAGAGCGTTCAGGGATGAGGAAATCATCGTCCTCGCCCCGGCACTCTCAAAGGCCCTGGCGCAGGCCACCCCTACCCAGCGCGTCTACTTCCACCTGAGCCATGCGACGGATCAAGGAGAAGAAGAAACCACCACGGGATGGCTCGCAGTTCGGGGCACTATCCTCTCCCTCTCGCTGAGCGAGATTCACGATCGGCATAGCCCAGGCCCGGATATCAGCAAATATGACCGGCAAATGCCTAACGTCCCTGAACGGACCGCCGCCTTCGATGCGACCTTCGAACCTGAGGAGTTTCTGGCAAGGGTCAGTTCCAGATGGGCGCTGTTCGCACCAGATCAGCGGGAAGAACTCCAGATTCGGTACCGAGAGGCGCTTTCGGCCATGCCGATTCAGCCTGGACTGGATCCGGGACGAACACTCAAACCTTCACAGCCTTGAACGGCCCAATTCCAAGAAGGATGATCATGAAGATACCCATGTTGCTATTGCTAGGAACGTTGTCGCTCATCACCCCGACCGCTCGAGCCGTCGCAGGAGACACGATCCGCGTCGGGCATTTTCCCAACATGACCCATGTCCAAGGCTTGGTGGCCCAGCATCTCTCTCGCACTGGCCGGGGGTGGTTTGAACAACGGCTGGGAACCGACGTCAAGATCGAGTGGTATATCTACAATGCTGGACCAAGCGCCATGGAAGCGATCCTGGCCGACTCCATTGACCTCACCTACGTGGGGCCTAGCCCTGCATTGAATGCCTACACCAAATCCAACGGCGAAGAAGTCCGGATTATCGCGGGCGCCGCCGCCGGTGGCGCGGCCCTTGTCGTTCAGCAGGATTCGCTCCTCAAGCAACCAGCCGATTTCCGAGGGAAAACCATAGCCACCCCGCAACTCGGCAACACCCAGGACATTGCCTGCCGCGCCTGGCTGGCGTCCGGCGGCTTAACGATCCCCCAAACCGGCGGGGATGCGTTCATCGTTCCGACCGCCAACCCGGATCAACTCGCCTTGTTCCAGAACAAGAAACTCGATGCGGTCTGGACCGTTGAACCGTGGGTTTCGCGGCTAGAGCGCGATGCCGGCGGCAAGATTCTTCTCGAACAATCGAAGGACAGCATCACCGTCCTGGTCTCGAGCGTGAAATTTCTCAAGACCAAGCGTGAGCTGGCAAAGAAGTTTGCCCAGGCCCACCGGGAGCTGACCGATTGGATTCTCTCGCATCCGGAAGAGGCCAAGCAGATGGTCCAACAGGAATTGGCCGCCGAAACGCAAGCCAAGGTCTCAGCCGAGTTGATCGCGCGCGCTTGGACCAGGATTGTGCTGACCACAGAGGCCTCTCCAATGGAGTACCAACAATTCGTCGCACAGGCCCAACGCGCAGGGTTCATGCGTAAGGTGCCTGATTTGTCGCGGCTTATCGAAAGGTTGAATTGAGATGGGCACGTCTGACGCTGCCCGACAAACTCGCCCATCCCCCAAGCTCGTCCTCGAACAGGTCTCGAAATGGTTCAAAACCAGTTCACTGCACGTCCAGGCGCTCGACAATGTAACGCTGCATATCGCGGAAGGAGAGTTTGTCTGCCTCGTCGGCCCCAGCGGTTGCGGAAAATCAACCCTGCTCAATATCATCGCCGGCCTCGACCGACCCAATCAGGGCCTAGTCCAAGCCGATGGTCAGACCATCACCGGCCCGGGCCCCCATCGTCTCGTGATGTTTCAAGAGGCCGCGCTCTTCCCCTGGCTGACGGTGCTGGGCAATGTGCTGTTCGGATTGCAGCTGAGAAGCGGGCTCACCACCGCCGAGTATTATCTTGAGCTCGTAGGATTGAAGCGGTTTATGCATGCCAATGTGCATGAGCTATCGGGCGGCATGAAACAGCGCGTGGCCTTGGCCAGGGCGCTGGCACCAAATCCCAGCATGCTCTTGATGGACGAACCCTTCGGAGCGCTGGATGCCCTCACGCGCGAACAATTGTACGGCGACATTCAACGTATCTGGAGCCAGCATCGAAAAACCATCGTCTTCGTCACGCACAACGTGCGTGAGGCAGTTTGCTTGGGCGACCGGGTCATTCTGTTTTCACCAAACCCAGGACGGATTCGCGAAGAATTCGCGATTCCCCTTCCTCGCCCACGCGACATCAATAGCGTGGACCTCGCCCGCTATGCGACGGAGATCACCCGCGTGCTGAAAGGCTATGTGCAGACCGAGGTGGCAGGATGATCGCACGATGGCTGGCGGCATCCCTGTTCTTTGTGTGCCTCGTGGTGGCGTGGCATCTGGTCGTGGAAGCACACATCTGGTCTCCTGTCTTGTTGCCCTCGCCCCTCAGCGTCTTTGAGTATCTTCGGTCCGCCGTTGAAGACGGCACGCTCTGGGAGGCTACGGTCGTCACTGTACGGCGGCTCCTCATCGGCTATGGATTGGGAATCCTCGCCGGGCTTCCCTTGGGACTGCTCACCGCATCATCCCGGTGGTGCCAGGACACGATCGGCATCCTTGCGCTGGGACTCCAAACCCTCCCCAGCGTCTGTTGGGTGCCGCTAGCTCTGCTCTGGTTCGGCCAAACAGAATCCGCCATGCTGTTCGTCGTGGTAATGGGAACTCTTTGGTCCTTGATCATTGCGACCGACAACGGGGTGCGGACCATTCCACCCATTTACGTACGGGCCGCCCGCAGCATGGGGTCGACAGGACTCCATACATGGACGCAGGTGATCCTGCCGGCATCGCTTCCATTCTTGTTGAGCGGCATGAAGCAGAGCTGGGCATTCGCCTGGCGCTCCCTCATGGCCGCCGAGATTTTCGTCACGATTCTAACCGGCTTCGGTCTCGGTCATCTGTTGCATTACGGCCGCGAGTTGAATGCGATGGATCAAGTGATCGGAGTCATGCTCGTGGTCGTGATCATCGGCCTCGCAGTCGATAAAGCGCTTTTCGCCCCGATAGAGCGATTTCTCCATCGCCGTTGGGGAACAGAGCGACAGTAGGTTTTCCAACAGAGGAGGGATTGCCATGGCAACTCAACAAAGTCTAGCCGCACCTTTGGTAGCGTCAACAGTGCTGGTCACGGCACTGTTGTTCGTACCTGCTGCTCTTGCGGGGCAGTTCGGCACTCCAAAAGAACACGAAGGAACCAGGATTTTTCAAGCCACTGAACATCCTTACTATAGCGGACAATTCCACCTTTCCGGGCAGCGCACTACTCTGATCGGAAGCATGAATGATCGCGCACCTTGGGATCACCTTGACTATGCCGGCAAGAGACTGACCCCACTGCAAGGGGCGATCGACATTGAGGTGAATGAACTCACCAACAGCGGCCAGGCGGTCGCTGAGTTTATCGAGGGCACCGATCGGTATCGAATCGTCTTTGATCGGTTTGCCGCAAAAGCCCCGTTCCAGGACGGAGGGATTGCGACTAGAGTTTATGAACATGGCGATTCCAACAACGGCGATCCGCTCTATCCGAAAACCTGGCTGTACCTTGGTGGATGGGGCACAGCCACCGTGCAGAAGAACGATCAGGTGCTCTACAAAGACTATGATGCCCATTTCATGGTCATGGAACGATCCCGCGATCCCAAGACCCATGAGGTCCACTATCCCGTGAAGCGAACGCTGCCTGGAGGCGAAACTGACCCAGCCGCGATGGAAATCGATCTCTGGATCCGGTCGAAGGAACAAAACACGAACAACTTTCCTCCGTTCGAAACCTTTGTCCATCTCTGTTGGGAGGAAGTGACATGGAAGTAGCTCATATGAATCCGTCGGCGCTGATTGTCATGAGTTTCATAGCCTCCCTTCAGATAGCCTTCGGGGCGGTGGTTGCCCAGGCAGAGACCGCCTCTCCTGCGCCTGCGTGGAATTTTGATCGTGAGCAACCGGGCACCCTTCCCAGCGAATTCTCAATTGGAACGTTGTTCGATGGACGACCCGCAGGCAATTGGCAGGTCCTAGCAAC
>JANYAJ010000033.1 GCA_025361385.1 Nitrospira sp. | reverse complement strand
GGGGGTTGCACTAGATTTTGAAGTTGAGCAGACGAGGGATCTGTCCTTACAGAAGCTCTCAGGGATTCTCAATGGAGTTGCAGACTCTCTGTACTGCCGCTGTAAGGCGAATTGACGAGGCTCTGAGGCCGCTAGGGATATTTCTAGGTGCCCAGAATGCCGGTCAGGGGCACACTACGCTCTCCACATCTCTCACCTTTAATCATTTAACCGAGGAGGCAGTATGTCAAAGCAAGCAGCAGACTCTCACAAGAAGGCCGCCGAACATCACGAAAAGGCGGCCCAGCACCACAAAGAAGCGTCAAAGCATCATGAAGAAAGTCAGCATGAAAAGGCGGCGCATCATGCTCATCTTGCGCACGGGCACAGCCAACAGGCCACACAACATGGAACCGATGCCGCAAAATCTCATATCGAACAACATGGGAATAAAAAATAGGTCAATATTTAACCGCAGTGCTATCTCCGGGTGGGTAGAGGTCGAACACTCTATCCACCCGTCCTGTATTAATCTAGGCAGTCTTAACCGTGCGTGCCCAAAGCGACTGGCTCCATTGACAAATCTGACTTCGGCCAGCTCCCCTGTGTCGGCTGCTTCCTCAAATTGCGAAAACTCTATGGGCATCATGAAAACACGCCGCGTCGGAAGGCATCCAGGGCTTTGCCGGCCCATGGCGAGTCAAACAGGGTGGCCCTCCACGTCCTTGGGGAGTCGACACCCAACAGAGCGGGGTGCGCGTCACACCTACTGGAGAGTGTTTTAGTCCTCATGATCTGTCTACCTCAATGCGGTCAGAGTTTCGAATTGAATTTTAAGACATGGAACAGTTGGATTCCCGTGACATCCATCACTCGGGGAATCCTCACCATGATCTGTTACCAGGAGGGTAAAGATGATCGTTTCGCCGTATGGCCTACCCGCCACGAAACCACCCACCATCCTGGATCGTTTGATCGTGTCGCGAAGAAGACTGAATCCCTCACAGGCCATCCCTTGGCGTTCGCCATCGCGGTGTGCTTCGTTGCGATCTGGGCGATGACCGGCCCGCTGTTCCACTTTGCCGAGAGTTGGGAGTTTACCTTTGTCTCCGTGACCTCCATTGTGACGTTTCTGATGGTGTTCTTGATTCAGAACACCCAGGGCCGCACTCGTGCGGCCCTTCAACTGAAACTCGATGAGTTAATCCGATCCACGAGTGGGGCGCACAATGTCATGCTGACAGTGGAAGATCTGTCGCTCGAAGAGATTGAGAAGCTCCGCACACACTATGAAAAATTGGCCACCACGGCCCGAGAAAAACTCCTACGGGGTCACGCGGATACGAGCACTCCGGAGATTATTATTCGCTAGCTCGGCTCCAGAGTTGCGTGCCATCCACGCCTAGGCGTTCATTGGAGACCGTCATCGACTCGGACGTTTTCCCGATGTACGAAACCCCGTCGGGGGGGCCGGCAAAGACCAGGCTCAGCTTCTCCGCTGCTCCCATCGCGGCCTTGACATGCTTCGGATCTGTGGTAGCCGACGCCAGGGGTGGCAGATGAAAGGGCTGCCTGGTGGATGCGCTGTCAACAGTTCCGATGTGAAATGAATCTACGGATATGCATGGAACGAAATCCTAAAAAAAGCGACGGTAGGTTCAAGCGGTGCGTGCAACAGCTGCCTCCAGTATAGCCGCTGGCGTCTGAAACCCCAACGTCTTCCGTGGACGTTGGTTCAAGCGTAATGCGATTCTGTTCAAGTCTGCCTGAGAGTAGCGGGACAGGTTTGTGCTTTCGGGAAATACTGCCGCAGCAAGCGGTTGGTATTTTCATTCGTGCCGCGCTGCCACGGGCTTTGTGGGTCACAAAAATAGACCTGCACCTTCGTATCGATCGTCAAGCGTTTGTGCTGGGCCAGCTCCATCCCGCGATCCCAGGTTAAGGATTGGCGCAATGCCAAGGGCAGTTTCCGTATCTGTGTGCTCAGTGCTGTCACCACGCTGGCGGTATTTTTCCCCGGCACCTTTACCAGCATCGTGAAGCGTGACGCGCGTTCCACCAAAGTGGCCGTATGCGTATTCTGTGAGCCCGTGATCAGATCCCCCTCCCAATGACCGGGAATCGCCCGATCTTCCACGTCAGCGGGACGGTTGCGGATGGAGACGCCATCTACGATCTGCCCACGTGGCTGGCCAGCCGTGCTCGCGTGTTTCACACGCCGCATCCTGCGCCGGGATCGAAGATGCCCGAGTAATTCTTTCTTGAGTACCCCTCGGGCTTGAATGAACAAGCTGCGGTAAATCGTTTCATGAGAGATCCGCATGGTGTCTTGATCTGGAAATTCCAGTTTGAGCCATCCCACAACTTGTTCCGGTGACCACTCCAACGCCAATTTGCTCGCGACGAGCCGCTGGAGCATGAGGGAGGTGGCGAGCCGACAGGGCTTGGGGCGTCGCGCGTGTTGCCAGGCCTGCGTGTCGGCCTCAGTGGCGCGATACGTGTGGGCCCCACCATGGCGACGGATTTCACGGCTGACGGTCGACGGTGCTCGCCCGAGCGTGGCGGCGATCTGCCGGATTGAAGCACCCGTCGCCATGCCCCGCGAAATTTCTTCTCGCTCGGCCAGCGTCAATGTCCAGCGCGACCGTGTGCGAACGGGAGGAACGACCCCGCCATTCGATGACAGCACGCCATGAATCGAGCCCGCGTGCTTGCCAAGGGCCCGGCCGATCTCGCTCAACGACTGCCCCTGTTTCCATCGCTGCCAGAGGTCCGCTTTCTGGGCCGCGGATAAGCCCGGACGTCCCCTGTGTGCCATGACGATCACCCTCCCATTCCACTGTACCCCAGAGGGTGTTGCGTTGATCGCTTGAACCTACCACGGCGTACTTCGCAAGGGACACGCTGTGAAGTACGCCTGGATGGAAATGCAGCGCACGAACTACACCCTGGACGAGATGTGTGCGGTCCTGGCGGTGAGCGAAAGCGGCTATCGCGCATGGAGGCAAGGCGGCATGCCCGATCGCACGCGGCTAACAGACGCACAGCTGCTGGCATTGATCCGCGCCATTCACGCGGCGCTCAAGGGCGCCTACGGCAGTCCGAGAATGGTCAGGGAGTTGCGGGGGCGCGGGGTCCCGGCCAGCAAGGAACGGTCGTTGTGGTAGGGTTCCCCTTGCATGGGCTGTTGGCCTCTGAAGCGAATGTGACGACCGGCACCCTGAGCGCCTTGGCAGGCCTCCGAAACGATACACGGTTTCTTCAGATAACCGCCCCTGTCCAACCAGGCAATAGCGGAGGCCCACTCTTGGATCAAAGCGGCCAGATTGTGGGCGTTGTGGTGAGTAAGCTGAATGCCGTGATGTTCGCCAAAGCAACCGGTGATATTCCGCAGAACATCAACTTTGCCATCAATGGTGCCGTTGCCAAGTCGTTCCTTGATTCCCAAGGCGTGGAGTACGAAACGGGGCCATCCTCAAGGAAAGTGGAACCTGCCGAGATAGGAGCGGCAGCTAAGAAGTTTACCCTCTTGGTAGAATGCTATCGGTAGGCTCAATCCCTGCATTGGGCTGTGGGAATGCCTGGTATTTCCTGGTTAAGCCATTACTTGACGCCCAGCCTAACCGAGGATTACGCTGAAGGCACAAACTAGGAGGTGCCACATGCCACTCCTTTTGATTCTTCTTCTCTTGATCCCCACTGTGACCTTCGGGCAATCCGGTTCCAGTACCGACATCGGTGATACCAGCTTTTACAACTTCGATACGTTCAGCGGATCGAGACAGTCCGTTGGCAAGACAGATTTCTATAATTTCAGCGATGGATCGAGCACGACGCGCAACAACGTGGGAAGCACCGACTTTTATTCCGGATCCACCCCCAGGTTGAGTGGATCAACGAACACCATCGGCGAGACGACGTTCGGCACCTGGCAGGACGGTACAACGAGCACTCATCAGTCCATCGGCGGGACGACCTTTCACAACTTCAGTGATGGTCGGAACTGCACGAGTAATCGGCTAGGGTCGACTACCTTCACCAACTGCCCTTGACCTGCCGCCAGGAAAGCCTCTCAGTGATCTCGACCACCACGGGGCTCGCGACATGGATCAATAATGAGTGACATCCTTCTGTTTCCCATAGGTTGCTATTGGGAGAGAACGGAAGATTCTTCTCCATTTCCAGAAGCCAGGTACACCGTTCTCTGGGTGTTTCCGTCAGGCCGGTTTCGATACATTTTCTGTTACCCAGGCTATACCTGGATGACCGCTTCAGGAGCATGGCACAGTGCGAAGGGCGTGATTCACTGCTGGGGGGCGAGTTCTTCCTTCACCGATGATTTCACCGACAATCATTCAAACCGGACCTACACCGCGATGTTCAGACAGCACGATGATGGGCACTCCCTCGCGCCTGTTGGTCGTTCGACGGGGCTTTTGACACGGCTCGATTTGAATGAACCGGCGAGGATGACGTTGCTGCTTGAGGAACAACTCGTCCCCACTCATTGGACTGACTTTCAGTCGTTGATGTGGCAGATTGAGAAACACATGGGCATAAAGCAGGCAGGTCTGCCAACGTTTCTCTCAACGCGATCTACCGAATGAGCTGGGCTGCGAGGACACGCGCGGGGGGATGGACTCCGCGCGGATTTGCGAGGCGACAGTGGAATGTCGCCCTCCAATGGACGACCCTGCCGCCTTTCAGGTGACGTAGCACACTGCTCTAGGATGGGAGATTGTGATGGCTGACCAATCGACTGATTCGCCGGAGACCTCACTGCCCAGATCCCTTTTTGGCAAGGCCGAACGACGCTATCTGACGAGGCTGGCACCAGCCCTGCAAAACCCACCGGAGCCTTTAACCGTCGCGATGTGGCTGGAGAAGGCGGAAGCGGAAGGACTGGACCCCCAGAGGATCTACGAAGCCGCCGTGAACGCGAGACCGCCTCACTGGATGAAAGCGCCGCCGTACAGCCAAGTGAAACCGTTCGCTGCATCAGTGAAGACGCCGAATCCCACCACGCACGCCGGCTGGCAACAGTCGGAGCCGAGGTCGAAGGAACTCGGGTGCCTCCTCAGATCCTTGCCGATTTTCCCGGGGCCCGGGCCGATCCCAGGTTCCTCGAAAATCGCGCAAAGCAAAATCCCTCCAAGTTCAGACAGTTCCTCGACACCGTCGTCAACTGGCTCAAGTTGATCGCTCAAAAACTCTCCGATGCGGGC
>JANYAJ010000357.1 GCA_025361385.1 Nitrospira sp. | reverse complement strand
CAGATTACAGAGCGCGATGACCCCATGACTGCCCCAGCGATGTTCCGTCACACCGAGTCCATGGCAACAGAGCGACGCGCCGCTGCTCCCATAACGCCGAGCCGCCAGAGCGATGAGATGCGCCGGCACGCCAGTGATGGCCTCCGCCGCTTCCGGCGTACAGTCCGAAACCGTCTTGAGCCAGTCGTCAAGACCTTCGGCCCTGGCCGCGATGAAGCTCCGATCGAGGAGGCCTTCCTTGACCAGAACATGGCCCATCGCATTGAGCAAGGCGACGTTGGTGCCGGGGCGCAGTTGCAAATGCAGATCGGCCAACCTCGCCAGTTCCGTGCGCCTGGGATCGATGACGATCAAGGGCACCCCTCGCCGATGCGCCTGCTTGATCCTCGCCCCGACCACGGGATGGGACTCCGTCGGATTCGCTCCCACGACCATGATCAAGTGAGCCAGATCGAAATCCTGAATCGAATTGGTCGCCGCCGACGCGCCCAGCGTTTCCATCATGCCGGTGACGGTCGCGCTGTGGCAGACGCGGGCACAGTTGTCGATGTGGTTCGTGCCGATCACGCAACGCATGAACTTGGCGAACAAATAATTTTCTTCGTTCGTGCCCCGGCTGGACGAAATGGTCGCGAGGGCATCAGAACCGTGATCGGCCTTGATACGGGTAAACTCCTGCGCGACGCGATCCAAGGCTGACTCCCAGGAAATCTCTTCCCAATCGTTGCCACGCCGGAGCAACGGAACGCGCAGCCGATCGGGTGCATCGTGATAGGTCCAGCCGAATCGTCCCTTCATGCAGGCATGGCCCTGATTCGAAGGCCCATCGTCTGCGGGCAGCATCTGTACCACGCGACCATCCCTCACGCCGGCGTCAAAGGCACAACCTACGCCGCAATAGGCACAAGTCGTGCGGACGGTTTCTGTCGGTGCGCCCCGCTCAAGCACCGTCTTCTCCGTGAGCGCGCCGGTCGGACATTCCTTCACGCAGGCGCCGCAGGAGACACAGTTGGAATCGGCGAAACCAAAAGCAAATGGCTGATGGCTGATAGCTGATGGCTGATATGGCCCTGCCGCTGGCCTGGACTCAAAACCCCGACCGAACATCGTCAGCGCGAACGTGCCTTGAATTTCATCGCAGGCCCGCACGCAGCGGGCACAGGACACGCAGGCGGCATTGTCGAAGACAAAGAACGGATTCGAATCGTCGCGATAGGCTAGCCGGCGCGCCGGATTCTGATAACGCACAGCATGGACTCCGGAAGAAACAGCCAGACGCTGCAGCGCCTCCGGCACGGGTCCCGCTGCCGGTTGTTCAGAGAGATACAGCTCGACGATGTTGCGCCGCAGCCGTTGAAGCCGTGTGGTGTCAGTCTGCACGACGAGCCCTTCTCGCACAGGCGTGGTACAGGTCGCCGGCGTCCCGCTCTGCCCTTCGATCTCGCAGAGGCACAGGCGGCAGGACCCGAAAGGATTGAGGTGATCGGACGCACAGAGGCTCGGGATGACAATCCCGGCTTTCTTGGCAGCCTGGTAAATCGTATCGCCTGGATCGGCAGTGATGCGGTGACTGTTGATGATGATGTTCATAGCCATCAGCAATCAGCTCTCAGCCATCAGTTCACTGCTGACGGCTGATGGCTGACAGCTTCCCTCGAAACTCGTCTCCGAAATGTTCAATCGCCGTCAATACCGGATAGGGCGCTCGCCCTCCCAAGGCGCAGAGGCTAGCGCTCTTCATCGTCTCGCCGAGGTCGGACAGGAGAATGAGATCCTCTGCGGTTCCCTGGCCGTTCTGAATCCGTTCGAGAATTTCACGCCCGCGAACCGACCCGACCCGGCAGGGCGTACATTTCCCGCACGATTCATCCGCCGTGAAGGCCATGAAGTGCCGCGCCAAATCGACCATGCTCGTTTCGTCGTCGTAGACGACGATGCCCCCATGCCCAAGAATGGCTCCGGCCCCGGCGAAGGCGTCATAACAAATAGGGATATCCAGTTGGGATTCGGGAAACAGGCTCCCCAACGGCCCCCCCACCTGTACCGCTTTCAACCGCGCGCCAGGCGCCATGCCTCCGCCGAATCGATCCAAGACATCCCGGAGCGTCAAGCCAAAAGGCACTTCCACCAGTCCCGGCTGCTTCACACGCCCACCGATCTGCAGCGCCATCGTCCCGCGCGACCCTTCCGTGCCAAGCGAGGCATGCCAGGCGCCGCCATTCGCCAGGATGTTGGGCAGCGTGGCGAACGTCAGGACATTGCTCACGATCGTCGGTTTGCCATAGAGTCCGGACACTGCCGGATAGGGCGGCTTCGCCAGCACGACACCCCGTCGGCCCTCCAGCGATTCCAACAAGGCGGTTTCCTCGCCGCAGACGTAGGAGCCGGCGCCGATCACCACTTCAAGATCGAACGGATAGTCGTCGCAGTCGAACAGGTCCGCCTCACGCGCCTTCTGAATCGCGAACTGCATGGCCCGCGCCGCGGCCGGATATTCGTACCGGCAATAGAGATAGCCGCGCGTTGCCCCGATCGCCCTGGCGCAAATCATCATGCCTTCGATCAATCGGAAGGGATCGCCTTCCATCATCATCCGATCGGAATAGGTGCCGGCATCCCCTTCGTCGGCATTCGCCACCACATATTTCTGCTCCGACTCGGTCTGCTGCGCGACCTGCCACTTTCTCCAGACGGGAAACGCCGCACCGCCGCGGCCTCGCAACCCCGACAGACGCAACGCGTCGACGATGGCGTCCGGCGACAGGCTCTGTGCCGCTGCCAATCCCTTGAATCCACCCTGCGATTGATATTCATCGAGTGCGAGCGGCTCGGTGATGCCGAAGTTGGCAAAGGTGAAACGGGTCTGTTGTTGCAGAAACGGTATCTCGGCAACCTTCGTCCCACCCACGCCGGCCACGATACGCGGCAAATCATTCGGCCGCACGTTGAACCAGGCCTCACGCCCGCCTGGCGTATCACGCTCCACCATCGGTTCGAGAAAAAAGGCTCCGCGCGAAGACGTGTGAATCAATTGAATCTCAGAACGGTCCCTCCAGGCATCGGCAAGCTTTTCAGCGCCCGCCGCACGAGAGGAGGTATCGTTGGAGAGGTAGAGGCGTGTCGATGTCATTTGTCGTAACGACTCAGGTCAATAGGCTGGCGGCGTTTGGTCTTCAGCCTAAACACCTGGCCCACTAGTGATTCGTGCCTTGCGAGATCATTTAGCGTCTTCACACTTCAGCCTTCAGCCTGAACACCTGAGAAGTGAGCCTCTATCGATAGGGTTCCAGCAACGAGGAAACATCGGAGGGCGTGACTCTTCCACGTATGTCGTTATCGATCATCACCGTCGGCGACAGTGCGCAGTTCCCCGCGCAAGACATTGTGTCTACCGTGAATCGCTCTGCCTCTAAGGGATCTCCGGCAACCTCGCGCACGTGATCTTGGATTGCACGAAGGACGCGCGCGCTGTGGTTGGCCATGCAGGACTCGCCCATGCAGGCTCGAATAAGATGCCTGCCTGTCGGCTGAGACCGGAGATCCGAATAGTAGGACAGAACTCCGGCAACCTGGGCATCCGTCACGCCCAACCGCTGCGCAATCTGTAGAATACCGCTCGTCGGTATATGGCCCAGGGCAGACTGAACCGCCAGGAGTGTCTTAAGGATGTTCGGACTGGCCGGCGGCACAGGTCGACAGCGTTCGAGCACGTCAGCCAGTTTTGAGTTGTGCCCTGTCGTCATCGCGTCACCTCATCGATCTCCTCAAAAGGCCGTCCTCGTCGTTCGTGAAACGTGAAGCGTCCGAATCCGGAAACGAACGACGCTTCACGAGATACGCTTCACGGGTTTCGAGAACGACGAGGACGAACTTCTTCGTAACCTGCCTATTGCTAGTCGAGCCCCACATGGGCCCTCAGCTTATTATAGTCAAATGATGCCTGACCCGCGCGCCTGATTCCAGGGTCCTGTCGCTCCATGTCGGCGATCAAGGCCGCAACCTGTTTGCGCCCGGCT
>JANYAJ010000526.1 GCA_025361385.1 Nitrospira sp. | reverse complement strand
GAGGTGCTGCCGACGGTGGTTCGGTAGCACAGGTCGAGATAATTCTGTCCCACCACCCCATTCGCCAATACCTCATGTTCTTGTAGTCGAGCCAATTCTTTCCAGGCGTCGTTTGTTTTGAGGATGACCCCGTTCTCGTTCAGCACACAGACATGTACGGAAAGCGAGTTCAGGACGGAGCGGGTAAAGGCCTGGCTGGACTTGAGTGCCTCCTCCGCCTTCTTCCGCTCGGTGATATCGCGCAGGATGACGGTGAAGAGGTCATGGCCGCCGACCTGGACATACGAGATGGAGGCCTCACAGGGAAACTCCTCTCCATTGGTTCGCAGACCGAATAACATGGCAGGTTGTCCCTGCGAGCGGGCGGTCGCCTGCCCCTGAGCGAAGGCCCTCGTGTGACTCCGGTGCGCCAGTCTGAACCGTTCGGGGATGAACCGGTCGAGTGGTTGTCCGATCGCATCGGCGGCTTGGCAGAGGAATAGGGATTCTGCCGCGCGGTTGAACAGCACCACGCGCTCCTCCTCATCCATCGTAATGATGGCATCCATCGTCGACCCGATGATTTCCTCATGCTGAGTCCGTTGAGCCTCCAGAAGCTGTTCCGCCCGTTTGCGATCGCTGATGTCCAGGAACGCCGTCCGCCAGTGGGTGATGGGTTCCGGCTCGTTGGGCACCGCGAGGCTTTCGAAATAGATCCAGCGAGAGGCGCCTGCCTCGCTCCGGAGCGGCAGCTCACAGGTCTGTCGTGTGTCCGTCTTCAAGACCTCCTGACAATGCCGGTGAAATCTATCCGCATCGCTCGGCGCAATAGAGCGCGCGAGCGGTTGTCCGATCAGCTTGTTCCGGTTGATGCCGAGCAGCATTCCGGCCCGCAGGTTGGCCTCCACGATCGTGCCCTGCACATCCAGCGTGAGGTGGCCGGCGGGGGAAAAATCGTAGAGATCCATGTACCGATCGCGCACCACTTCGAGCTCCGCCTGGGTCCGGCGGAGTTCGTCGTTTTGCATTTCCAGCTCGATCTGGTGCACTTGGAGTTCGTGCACGAGCTGTTGCACGTCCTTAACCGGCATGGCCGCGACGTCGCGCTTAGTCATGCGCAGCCGCGCTTCCGCCTGCCGGCGGAGCCCCGCGACCTTCGTGGGTGGCTCAGATTTTTTGGCCATCACATGCCCTTCTTCAAACAGGCTGCGGTCGAGGTTCAGGTTGGAGTTTCACCGTACGAGTTTCCCGTCTTGCCTGTTGTACTGTTTTGGAAGATCCAACACAACCCTAGTGCCTTTTTTCGGCCTCGACTGCACCGACAATATCCCGCCGAGCCGGCGCGCGCGCGCCGCCATGCTGTTCAACCCCTGACCCTGTCCCGCCTTAGCTGGCTGCCGAAAGCCCATCCCATTATCCCTCACGTATCCCTCACGGCCAGACGGATGCCGGTCTTTACCTGTCGAAGCGAAACGCGAACCGATGTCGCTTTCGCATGGCGAAAGCTGTTGCTGAGCGCCTCCTTCACCAGATTGAGCAGGTCCAGGTTCTGGGCGGGCGACAGTCGGATCGCAGCGGCCCGATCGATGGCCAGACCGACCTTCCGGCCATAGAGCCGGGCCAGCGCTCCGACCATCGCGCGAAGCGATATCGACAGATCGAGGGGCAATCCCTCGGTTCTCGGCGCCGCCTCCGCCTCAAGCTCCTCGACGAAGCCCCGCATGTCACGCATGACGGAATTCAGTTCGCCGATGCTCCGGGCCACAATCACACCGACCCCATCGGGGGCCTTTGCGGGATAGTGCTTGCAGGTTTCGAGGCTCAGGCCGATGGCATAGAGGGACTGGAGGATTCCGTCATGGAGATCGTGGCCGAGCCGTTCGCGCGCCTCCAGATTCCGTCGCCGTTCACGCTGCTGTTCCTGCGCCTGCGTTGCGGCACGCAGGCTCTCCGTGATATCCAGCAGCACAGTCCGCGCGACCGGATGCGGCAGGACCTCATCCGACAGGACCATACTTTCGAACCGGACCGTGACATCGCCTTGCTGCGCGAGATGCCCTTCGCAGACCTGCCTGATTCCGGTCTGGAACAGTGCGCGAAGATGCTCAAGGACGGTTGCCTGATCCTTTGCCGCCACAAAGCGGATCGCCGGCTGACCCAGCAGGCGGTTCCGGTTGATGCCGAACAGCCGGCAGGCCGGCAGATTGGCTTCCAAGATCGTGCCCTGGGGATCCAAGGTCAGGTAGCCGATGGGGGCACGGTCATAGAGATCGGCATAGCGGTCCCTGGCCGTTTTCAGTTCGGTCTGGGTCCGGAGGAGCTCCTCGTTTTGCATGACCAGCTCGATCTGGTGCACTTGTAGTTCATGCACGAGCCGTTGCACATCCTTGATCGGCATGGCCGCAACCTCGCGCCTGGTCACGCGCAGCTGCGTTTCTTCCTGCAAGCGAATTCCTCCGCACGTCGGTGATTCGTCTGATTGCTCAGCCATCATATCGCCCTTTTCAGACAGGCGGTCTCAAGGCTGAAAGGGGCAAGGCCGAAGATTGGGATTCGACGTTCCGAACACTTCAGCCTTCCCCCCCGGCCTTCACCTCTTCCATGGCCAACAGAATCCGGCCTGGCTGCGCCGCCTCCTGCTCAAGGCGGCGGCCATTGAGCGCCCATACCCTCCGGCCGATGCGAGGGAACGTCTGGTCCACGACGAAGTCCTGGAACGAGGTGCTGTTTGGAAGAATCTCTTCCAGTTGCCGGCGCAAGGCGGGAATGTTCCAGGCTCCGCTGCAGAGATGGTAGACGAGCTGCTGCTCGACCTCGCGCGGCGTGACCTGAAAAATCCCATAGAACGATTGGTTGGCCGACACCACGCGAAGCTGGTCGTCCAGCACGAGCAGGGGTTCACGTACCGTTTCCACGATACTGGAGGCGAAGCGCTGCGCCGCTTGGACGACCTGCTCCGCTCCCTTCATCTTGGTGATGTCTTGAAACGTCAGGACGAGCCCGTCGATGGTGTTTTTGGCCGTCCGATAGGGCAGGATCTTCATGGCAAACCAACTTCCGTCGGCGGTCCGGACTTCCCGCTCTTTGACGACGAGCGTCTGGAGCACGTCCTTCGCATCTTCCAGCACCCGGTCGGAGGCCAGCTTCGACACGATGTCCGACAGCGGACGCCCGGCATCGCTGGCGATCAAGTTGCTCACCCGTGTCGCTTCGGCGGTGAACCGCTTGATGCGCAGTTCGTTGTCCAGAAAGATCGTCGCGACTTCCGTACTGTTGAAGAGATTCTGCAAGTCGTCGTTTGCGTCCGCCAAGGCATCGAGCTTGCCCTGGAGCTCGGCGTTGACGGTCATCAGCTCTTCGTTCAGAGACTGCAGTTCTTCCTTCGCCGTCTCCAGTTCTTCATTGGTGCTTTGCAGTTCTTCGTTGGTGGATTTCTGTTCTTCACTAGAGGTTTGTAATTCCTCGATCGTGCGTTGCAACCGCTGTTTTGTGAACTCCAGTTCCCCCATGTGCCCGGACTCGGGGTGCTTCCGCGGTGCGGCTGCAC
>JANYAJ010000516.1 GCA_025361385.1 Nitrospira sp. | reverse complement strand
TGAAGGAAAACCTTCGGACCAATGCGCCCAGATTCTGCACCAAACGAATGGTCAAGGAATACGTCGACAAGCTCTATGCACCGGCAATGGTTCGCACACCCTCGACATGGTAAACGACCTTCGACCTAGCCCCATGCCAGAGCGTCACACCGCCGCCATATGGCTGCAGTTACTGCTGCTGCTCTGTCTTGGGACAAGCGTGCTACGCCTACCCTTAGCCGAAGCAGGCACAGCAAACGCCCCGATAGGAGCTGCCCTTGAACGCGAGGCCACGAACGCGTTCAACCATGCCGAGTACGACCAGGTGATGAAGCTCTGGCAATCGATCCCGCCAGAAGCCGCCCCATCGAAACCGCTCATCCGCCTCGCCTTCCACAGTGCCCTCAAGCTTGGACGGCCGGAAGAAGCCCTCACCCTCTATCACCGGTTGATCCCACCTGACGCACCAGACGATCGAACCCTCTTGCGACCATTGGCCCTCAGCTTCGTAACCAGCCATGTCCGCGATTCGCAGGAATATGTCCGGATTGCAGCCTACACAGTCTTAGCCGAACTCGGCCTCGCAGAGACACAAGCCGTGCTGGAAGACGGGCTCCTTGATACATCGGTCTTAGTACGAGCGCGCGCCGCCGAAGCGATCGGCAAGGCCGGACTCGCAGGAAAGTCAGGCCCCATAGAACGGGCGATGAACGATGCCATGCCGGCCGTACGCATTGCCGCCATGAACGCGCTGAGCAAGGCCAAGGTCACGACCATCATGCCCCAGCTCATCGCGGTCGCCAGGACGGATGACGGACCGGAAGCCGTGTTCGCCTATGCCGCACTGTATCGGCTCGGCAAACTGGATATGCTGACCGACATTACCGGCGCGGCAACGCTTCCGGACCCCGAGGTCCGCATGGCGGCCCTGGGAGTGCTGGGACAACTGAAGCGTCCATCAAGTCTGTCGGTCCTGAGCCAAGGAGTCTATGATCCTGAGCCATCGGTCCGCGCATTCGCCGCCGGGGCATTGGGTGACTTTGGGCAATCCGGCGGGGTCGCACCCTTAACCCATGCGCTGGGCGATGACAACGCGCGTGTCCGCGCCATCGCAGCCACGAGCCTTGGACGATTGGGAATACGGGAGAACCGACCGTTGCTGCAGGCCCTCACGCGCGATGCCAACATGCAGGCACGAGCCAGTGCTGCAGAAGGGCTGCTTCGATTAGGCGACACATCGGCCATCTTGCTCGCGGCAGACTTGGCGAGACACCCAGATCCCTCTATACGCGCCGCCGCGGCCCACGCATTGGCCGCGACGCCCGATAAGCAAGCCGCTGTTATTTTACAAATGCTCTTGCAAGACCAGCAACCACAGCCGCGTCTCATGGCCGCGAAAGCCCTGGGAAAGAGCACCGCGCCGGTGATGCCGTTGCTCAAGAAAGGCTTGCAGGACTCAGACGTCGCCATTCGACTGGCAGCCGCCGGCAGTCTCCTGCAACAACTCCGACGCTCCGCGCCATCCCCCAAAGCCCATTAGTCGAAAGGATCTCGCCATGTGGAAATTCGTTGGAGCCCTCGTCCTGGCCGCCACATCGTTCGGCCTCGGATTTTATTTCGGCCAACGCCCGGTCGGCACGTTACAACACACGATCTCAGACCTCCAACGTTCCATCACAGACATGTCGCGAAATATTTACGACACGACGAGAGGGATCGAGCGAGACCTCCGCAGGCGACAGGCGCTACTCGACAGTAAATCGAGAGTGGTGCAGGCGAAAGCAGAACTGTTCGAGAAAAACGTTGGAGAAGCCGCGAAGCAGTTAAGTGCGGCGGTCGAAACCCTGGAGAATGCGATTAAAGGGGCGAAGCAAGACGAGTCGACCCTTGCCGTGCGAGCACTCACCGGCACGATTCAAGAAGTCAGATTGGAGTTGTCGATGGGGAAACCGGTATCACTGAAGAAGATCGATGACATTCAACGAGAAGTCGACCGGCAACTGAATAAATAACCGCTACGCGTTGGCAGGCTGCTTCTTCCACTTTGCCAGGATCCGCTCCACCCGCATCCGGACCACCATGTCCGAATCTTTCATCAACGGCTTAATTGCATCGCGACCCCGGTCATCGCCGATCGCCTCGAGTGCTGCCGCGGACGTCAACCGGGTAAACCAATCCTTATCACTGAGCATCACGATGAGAGGATCGATGGCCTCGGCGCTCTTGATCCGGCCCAGGGCCATGATCGCCTGCTTCTGAACCATCTCATCCTTGTCCTTGAGCGCTTTGACCAAGCGAGAGACTGACGGCTCCCCAAGTTCGACGAGCGCATTCGTGGCATCGTCCTTAAACTCGTCATTTTTCAGCTGCAGCATTAACGGATCGAGCACGCGCTCATCGCGAATCTTCCCTAACGCCGCAATCACATACTTCCTGACATCCCAATCACGAAGCAACTTGATCAACAGTTCGACGGCGGGAGAACCGATCTGGCCCAACCCCTCGATGGCGACTTCCCTGACTTGCCAGTCACCGTCACGCAACGCATTACACAGTGGCTCCACGCAACGTTCATCACCCATTTCCCCGAGCGTGATCGCGGCTTCGCGGCGTACCACCCAATCGGAGTCCTTGAGCAGATCGATCTGGATCTCGATCTCATCCTTGACCTTCTCTTCTTCAAGGACCACTTCCTCGGTGAGCTCCGCCGTCGGCAGAGCCGGAACTGGAAGCTCTGCGGTAAAGTCCGCGGCCACTTGATCGGTGAATTCGTCACTCACCGTCTCCGGGGCAGTAGGACTCGCAGATTCTTGTTTGTGCTGTGGTTGTTCCATAAGTACTACCTTAATAATTCACTTGCCCATCACTGACCAAGACCGGAGCATTACTTTGCGGGAGTGGCTGTTTTCTTGCTCGCCGAATTCTTTTTGCGTAACGTGACCGTACGCCGTTTCCGTTGCGTCCGCCGCAGCCGCTTCTTCAACGAACGAAGCGCTTCGTCCTCTTTAGGATTTTTGTGGCCGGTTAATTTCTCCGCCACCTTCTTTTTGAGTCTGGTTTCGTCCGATTCAGTCGCCGTTTTCTTCGCCATCCGGATTCGGGCCTCCATGTATACCAAATTGATCTGAATTATTTCCCGGCTCCCACCGGGAGTCGGCAGTCTAGTGGAGAGCTTCACGCCCTGT
>JANYAJ010000511.1 GCA_025361385.1 Nitrospira sp. | reverse complement strand
TGAAGCTTCGGGAGCTTTTGGTGCCATAGCCTCATGCCTGATGGGCTCGGCTGGTTGTGCGGTATGAGCGGCTGACTGTGAGGGCGTCACTGGTTCGAGAGGCATTGGTGTGGGAGGCTCAGCGATCAGGGGAGTGACGGTCGTTTGCTCAGCAATCGATGGAGTCGTCTGGCGCGCAAGGGGCTGAGATGCTGCGAGGGGCTGGGTCGGCGCATTCTGCTGCACGGGAGAGGCGGGAGTAGGGGGTGGAGGTGGAACTGATGGAGGTGTGGATTGATGGGGAGGCGATGTCGTGGGTGTTACCGGTTGTGTCGGCGACACCATGGCGACGTTCCACTTGAAGGGTTCGTCTTGGGGCGAGAATTGGGCCTGTGTCACCAGTATGAGTGCGATGAGCGCTACGGCACCATGCAAGAGGATGGAGACGAGCCACCCAAGGCTGTGCGCCTCTTTCTGGAGCCCTGATCGATGTGGTCCGGCAGCGATCACAGGCGAATGACCTCCAGACTGACCTGTTGAAATCCCAGCCCCCGTACTTCATCCACCACAGACACGAATCGTTCGAGCAAGGTGACCTTGTCTGCCCGCACCACGACTGCCGACGCTCGAGGTTCCGTGGCCAGGGCATTGGGAAGCCCTCCCTCAGGAATGGCATGGTCGTTGAGAAAGAGTGCACCGTCGGCAGTGAGGGTGATCACGACCGGGGTTTCTTTGCGATCGCCGACCTCTTTCGCTTTTGCCAAATTGACTGGAATCTGCCCGCTGCTGATGAAGGTGGCGGTGGTCAGCACGATGACCAACAGGACCAGCATCACATCCACAAGGGGGATGACGTTGATCTGATCAATGTCTCGTTGCATGGCGTTCCTTGTGTTGGGCGAGGAGTTCGGTCACCTTCCGCCTGAGTACATTGTTCATGACGACACAGGGAATGGCGACCAGCAGTCCGACCGCCGTGGCTTTGAGCGCAAGGCTGAGTCCGATCATGATGGCATTGACCGCCATGGTGCCGGAGGTTCCCATCGTATGGAAGGTGAGCATGATACCGAGCACGGTCCCCAGCAAGCCGATGTAGGGGGCGTTCGCGGCCACCGTGCCGATGATGACCAAATGTTTGGTGAGCGCCATTTCCAGCCCCAGGTTGGTGGGGTATTGCGCGAGATCGACACGGCGGTAAAAGAGCCACCGTTCCACTGCAACGGCGACGGTCCAGAGGCTGAGTGCCAGTAAGAGGCCGATGATTCCGTAATCGACCAGGTTTTGCAATGCGTTCATGCGCGAGGTCTCACTTTCTCTGCGTGATTCACGGCCCGGTGAGGTTGGACCCGTCGTGAAGATCTATCAATGCCAGATTGTGAAAAAGCCTGTCAATGTTCTCGAACGGTCTGTCTGGGCTGGCTATCCGGCCTGTTTCTCTTGTCGGAAAAGCACCGTATGGGTCGCCAAGACACGAAGCTCCACGGTTGTACCTGCTTGATACAGGCTCGTAGAGCTCTGACTGCTATGAACGATTTGACCGGAGGGAAGGCTGACCGTATACAGATTTTCAGAGCCGCGGAATTGACGGGAGAGGACGCGAGCGCGGGCACCTTCCGTGGGCACCAGATGAATGTCGTCCGGCCGAATCATGACGACGACGGCCGTGTCGTCTGTACACCCGATCGTGTCCGGAAACTCTCCCAGTTCGGTCTGGACCATGCCATGGGATACGGTTCCTGGAATGAAGTCCGCTTGGCCGACAAAATCGGCCACGAACGGCGTCGCCGGCATGTGGTAGATCATTTCAGGGGTGTCAAATTGCTCCAAGCGCCCTTGGTTGAGCACGGCGATCCGATCGGCCATGGCAAACGCCTCGTCATGGTCATGTGTGACGAGCACGGTCGTCGTCTTCGTCCGGCGCAGCAGTTCGTGCAATTCCTGGCGCATGCGCCCGGCCATGTCTGGGTCCAGATTGCTGAAGGGCTCATCGAGCAGCAGCACGACGGGGTGTTGGACCAGGGCGCGAGCGAGGGCAACCCGCTGTTGCTGGCCACCGGAGAGTTCATGCGGATAACGCCGCTCGAATCCTTCCAGCCCCGTGAGCCTCAGCATCTCCTGGACCCGCGCAGCACGGATGTTTCGAGTGAGCTGTTGGAGCCCGAAGGCGATGTTGTCCTGCACGCGCAAGTGGGGAAACAGTGCGTATTCTTGAAAGACCATGCCGACCCGCCGGTTTTCTGTAGGAGTCATCACGTCCGGCGACGACATGAGTTGGCCGGACAAGAAGATCTGGCCTGAACGAACCGGTTCAAAGCCTGCAATTGCGCGCAGAATCGTTGTTTTTCCACAGCCGGAGGGGCCGAGCAAACACAGAATTTCTCCCTCCCGTGCCGAAAAGGAAATCTCCTGGACCGCGGGCCGTCCGGTTTCATATGAACAGGATACATGGCGCAGCTCCAAGACCGAGGAGGCTGGTGTAAAGAGGTTGCCCTGGAAGGTGCTCGCCCCGGATGGATTTGGTGCGGTGGAATGGTCTGAGATCACGAAATCACAATCCTTCCTATTAGGCTGCGCGCCAATCTTTTGAAACCAACAAGGCCAATGCCGGAAGACTTAGTACGACAATCAAGAGTGCCGAAGGGGCCGCGAGTTGAAAATATTCCTCGCTCGCTTCCATCCAGACGCGAATGGCCAGGGTGTCGAATCCCACCGGCCGCAACAAGAGGGTTGCGGGCAACTCCTTCATTGTTTGCAGG
>JANYAJ010000493.1 GCA_025361385.1 Nitrospira sp. | reverse complement strand
CGGGGATGAGCCGTCGCCATTCGCCGGTCACACCGAGCAAGGTCACATAGCTGAGGCCGTTGAGTACCCACAACGGAACAATGAGGAAATGCCAAGTTCTTGCGGCCCCAAGGGTATGGTGCCCTCCGGGGAGAGCCACGATGGGGTTGATGTGTTCCGCCTCGTCCATTGAGGTCCAGAGGCGGTCTGTTGGCATCACTTTTTTCCCGAATTTGATCCATTCACTCCCTGGGGTGCTGTCGTCGTTCCAATAGAGCTTCGGATGGTCCGAAAGAATCTGCACACCACTGCGCATCAATATGAACAGGCAAAACAGATTGATGAAATGGTTGATCCGAAGCCAGAGTGGAAAACCTAACGTTTCTTGATCCATCCTGCTCTCTTTACGGCGACAGAGGTACGAGCTTCATCGACTGCCCTTATGCTGCAAGGTGAAGTCTGCTCAGTAGCCAGCAAACTCTTCTGCGCGAATGTCGTCCTCAGCGATGCCGATCTCAGTGAGCATCGCATGGAGCCCCGTGACCATCTTGGGCGGTCCCGCAATGTAATAGATGGGCGACGGCGCATCCTTCAGATATCTTGAGAGAAGCTCTGTGCTGATCAGGCCCGTTTCTCCCTGCCAGGACCGCTGTGATTTCTCCATGTCGGTCATGGTCGCGATGAGCCGATAGTTCTGATTCTTTCCTTCCAACGCCTGGAGTTCGTCGAGGAACGGAGCGTTCTCCGGCCTCCGGTTCGAATAGAAGAGGAATATGCGGTAAGGGAGCATCTCATTGGCGGCATGACAAAGCATGCTTCGGAATGGGGTGATGCCAATACCACCTGCTAGGAATACGACAGTGCGTGCGGCATTGTTCTGGAGAGTGAGGTCGCCCGACGGCCCTTCGATCTTCACTGTGGTTCCCAAGGGCATCGTTCGTAAGACACGCTTGAAGGCTGTATCACACATGCGGGTCGCCACCATGAGGGTCTCCTCATAAGGAGCACTCGCGAGCGAAAAAGTTCGCGGCGGACCTTCTGAATCCGTCTCTGGAGGATCCAGTGCAGTCATATCGAGACATTGTCCGGCCTCGAATGCCCAGCCGGCTGGCTTTTCGAATCGGAAGGCCATCGTGCCCTCGGCGACTTCTTGCCGACTATTCAGTTTGGATAAAAACGTCTGAGATGTTACCGTCGTGCTCATACATTATCTCCTCTCGAGAATATGCTCCTGGACGTGTCTGTGTAGCTGCTGACTTATAGGGAACGTGCCCTTTCCCATTCTGGAATGTTGCGCATCGTGAGGCGCGGCATTATTCGTGTATATTCGGATCAATCATGTCGGTCCCCGTTTGCTTGTGCTGAGTTTCGTGAGCGTCGAACCTTTGTGCATGGCCCTATGGTCAGTCTTGTCGCTTTGGATCAAGTACTGCGGCTCCTCCTTCGAGGCATGAACGGTATAGCCCTTGAAGGTGATTGCGGAAGTAATGCTTTTCTTTATAATTCCCCGGACAAGGCCTGCTTCCGAATTCCACTCAACATGATCTCCAGCTTTGAAATGGTGTTCCATTGGTATGATTTCTCGGTAATGCTTAGTGCGGTATTGGTTCGGGGCGCGTCGCCGAAGCCGATCCCGTCGTCGTCCCTCGTCGGCAACATTCTGGCCAGGTGATGTGTATACTCATCCTCTGCAAAGTTCGCGGCGGACCAATTGGGTTTCCGCGTCCTTTGGCCTATCGCCGAAAATTAGGCTCTCTTCTTTTGGAGTAATGCCAATGCCTGCTTGCACACGTGTTCCACATTGAACCCGTATTCGCGCATGACGACCGGTCCGGGGGCCGACGCGCCAAAACGGTCCACCCCGATTACATATCCCTGGTCGCCCACGTACCGGTGCCATCCCTGCGTCACGCCCGCTTCGACCGCGAGCCGCGCACGGACCGACGGGAGTAACACCGAGTCGCGATAGTCCTGTGACTGGGCCTCAAACAATTCCCAGCAGGGCATGGAGACAAGGCGCACGGCGATGTTCTTTTCCTCCAACATCTGTCGCGCTGCCACGATGAGGCCGACCTCCGATCCGCTGGCGATCAAGATTAGCGCAGGGTTGCCCTGCGGCGCATCGGCTAAGATGTAGGCCCCGCGGCGGAGACCGTCCGCCGCGCAAAAATCCGACCGGTTGAGCGTCGGTACGTTTTGCCGCGTCAGGATCAAGGCCACCGGCCGGTCCCGCGTTTCGATTGCCACCCGCCAAGCACCGCCGTCTCGTTGGCGTCGCCGGGTCGGATAACCATGAGTTGAGGAATGGCACGCAGACTAGCGACCTGTTCCACGGATTGATGGGTCGGGCCGTCCTCCCCCAGTGCGAGGCTGTCATGTGTGAAAATATATACGACTTGAATCCCCATTAACGCCGCGAGTCGGATCGGCGGGCGCATGTAGTCGGAGAAGGTCAGAAACGTCGCGCCGAACGGGGTGGTGCCTCCATGCGTCGCCAGGCCGTTTAAGATCGCCCCCATCGCATGCTCGCGAACACCAAACTGCAGGTTGCGACCGGCATAACTCCATCCGCCGACGGCCGACCCTTGTAAATCACCGACTGCCCGAGTGGAGTTCTCAAAGCTGCCAGCGTCATGCAGTTCCGTATAGGTGGATGGGTTCAAGTCGGCCGAGCCGCCGATCAGGCCTGGGACTGTCCGGCTGATGGTTTCCATGATTGTTCCCGACGCGACGCGGGTAGCCAGGCCCTTGGCATCGGCGGGGAGTTGCGGAATGTTCGCGTCCCAGCCTGGCGGCAGTTCTCCCGCGATGAGGAGGCGTAGATCGCGGGCCTGTTCCGGATACTGTTGTTCGTACGCCGAAAACTTTTCGTTCCATTCGGCTTCTGCTAGCTGCCCACGGTGAACAACCTGGCGACAATGTTGCTCGACTGCATCTGGCACAAGAAAAGGAGGCTCGACGGGCCACCCGAGGTTCTGCTTCGTCAGGTTCACTTCCTCCTCGCCCAGCGGGGAACCATGCGCCGCAAAGGTATCCTGCTTGTGGGGCGACCCATAGCCGATATGCATGCGCACCAGGATCAGGGAGGGGCGATCCGTCTCTTGCTGCGCCGCGCGGATGGCGCGGTCGATGGCCTCGACGTCGTTGCCATCCTCGATGGATTGCGTGTGCCAGCCATACGCCGCAAACCGTTGGGCCCGGTCTTCGGTGAAGGTGAGCTGGGTCGAGGCGGCGAGGGTGATACGATTGTCATCATAGAGATAAATCAGTTTGCCCAGTTTCAAGTGTCCGGCGAGCGAAGCGGATTCTGAGGCCACCCCTTCCATGAGGTCGCCGTCGCTGACGAGCCCATAGGTGAAATGATGCATGACGTCAAAGCCGGGCCGATTGTACCGAGCGGCCAGATAGGCTTCGGCGATGGCCATGCCTACCCCGTTGCCAAATCCTTGACCGAGCGGTCCTGTGGTGGTTTCTACGCCGGGAGTAAGGCCGCGCTCTGGGTGCCCAGGCGTGACACTGCCCCATTGTCGGAACTGTTTGATCTGGTCGAGCGGGAGATCGTAGCCTGTGAGATACAGCAGACTGTACAATAGCATCGATCCGTGACCGGCCGACAGGACGAACCGGTCTCGATTGAACCAGTGTGGATTGGTCGGGTTATGTTGAAGAAATCTGGTCCACAAGACATAGGCCATCGGAGCAGCACCCAGCGGCAGGCCCGGGTGGCCACTGTTGGCTTTTTGCACGGCATCAATCGACAGAAACCGGATCGTGTTGATCGACAGTTGATCTAGTTGGGCTGGGCTCAAACTTGTTTCGCCGGTGGTGTTCATGGAGGAATTCGTTCGAGGCATAGCCACCCGGTCAATCGACAGGTTATTTGGGTACGTCCTTCTTCACTGGCTTATTGCCAGACCGCTTCCGGGGTTCCCGACGTTGAAGTTCTTTAAGTAAGAGTCCCTCTGCCGCGCCCCGTTCTTCTACGGGGCCATGTTCCACTTCTCCCGTTAGCCACATTTCATAGGCCAGTGGGTCCTCTTTGGGTTTGACTGCAGGACGACCGGCCGTCGGTTGCATGTTGGCTTGTTTCTGCGACATGTCATGCCTCCCTTTGATGTGAAGAATTTCCTCGCGACCGTCATGTGCGCCATGGTCCACGTCCCTGAGCGGGATTCGTCAGAGCCTTACGGATCTCGCGCCCATACCTGTTAGTAGATAATGGGGGGGCGTTTCTCATCGATGACCAGCATTAATCGTTGTCGTTGCAACGGCTGTTCAGGATCTCGCGTGTAGTGTGAAGAATCTTCTGAGACCTCAATCTGCCTCAGTGGGACTGAGATGTGTTGTTTGAGATGGGACACCTGCGTTTCGATCGAGAGGTCGACCAATTGATCCGTACAGTTCGTCACGGTGGTATTCAGGTCCGGCGCGTCGAGAAAATGTACGGTGACCCGCTCTTCCGGGTTAATCCATGGACGGATGCGGTTCAGTTTTTCCACGTTCGTCATGCTCACTCCCTTCTTCGCGCTGTGAAAGATGAGTCAGAACCGGGATGCCGCCGACACCGCGCTGGCGATCGTTGATGACCATGCCATGGTGCTCGATCATCACAGGTGTCGACCTCACACAATGAAGAAGGTCTCTCAGCAAACTCCGATCGGCTCGGGAGGTGTCCTCCCTGCTTGGAGACAGCAACAGACTTGTTCAGGTGCCTCCTACCCGTTGCTGGCGATCCATTGCGCGTATGTCAGACTTCCACCGGGCCCACTCTCCTACCGGTTAGCCGGCTGCTGTTTCTCCATGGGCTGTTCATTGACTAACCCTTGACCTTGTACGGCTTTGTCTGAGCTCTCTCGTTGAAACTCCCTTGGATTGGCTTTCGGTCCGTCGTTCCTTGCATCGCTTGCACCAGCGTTCTCACGGGGCTTGTTCTTTATGTCTTTCTTTGATTTGTTCGTGCTCTTCTCCTTGAGGCGTTCCGCGGCGACAGCCGCTCCACCTCCGTGAGTTTTTTCAGCATTTTGTTCCAGCTGTTGTTGGGTGACGGGCTCGGGTTTCTCTTTTTTCATGCCCACTAATTCGTCGCTTCGTCTACCTGGCCCACTGCCGTCTGAACCAAAGTTTCCGCCCTCTCGTTGAATCTCCTTGGGCACATTGTCTTTGGGATTATCCGAGGTCCCCGGCTGAACACCGAGAATCTCAGCAAAGGCTCCCGTGGTCAGGAGTACACTCATGCATGCAGCACCGCTCAATATTCGTAGCGTATTCATCACAAACCTCCTTGAAGTGAAGCATCGGGGACCATGCACCGCATGCTCATACAGAATAATTTCCTGCACCGGTGGCAGAACATATAACTAGCGCTGAGTGATTAGCCTAACGCTGATAATCATTCTGGTCTGAGCAATAGTGCACAACCTCGGCAGACTTGTGTCATGACGAATCCGTATTTCAATCGCTCTACCGCTGGGGTACTTTTCACTGTTTGGAGGAGCCGTTCAGGGCGGGTTCATTCGAGTGAGCCGCATTCGCGGTCTTGTCGGGGACAGGCACATGTCTGAGGGTCGCCTTCGAGGCCTAGCGCCAACGGCTGGAGGCCTTCCTCGGGTGGGTGGCATGCTGACTTCGGCAGTCTTGACTCTTGTCGTCCTCCTCTATCAGATGGTCCATTGCAAGAAAGAACGGGAGGAATGATCCAGTGTTAGCGGCACAACAGTGCTGATTTCCGTCGGGCTAAGTCATGCCGCAGCATGTGGGACAGTGAAAGGAAATACAGGGGGTAATCTACGTCTTCACTAGTTTGCTGAGGCGTTCAACCACTCGGCGGTTCACGCCGTCCAGGCTTTCGATTCCAGCGGGGCATTTCCTCGATGGGTGACGTGAGAGGCATCGTCTCTGAGTGAGGCCCCTGTCGTGCGTGGCTTTGTTGCACCCTCGTGAGTTCGTCAGGTTGACGTCTGATCTATTGCGCGGGTTGATCATCTTCCTCAGAAAGAGGTACTGTTGAAAAATCCTAGTACGGAGGTTCGCCCTCCTCATCTTTTCCAAAGGATTCTACTGTGGCCCATCATCCCCTCGCTGGTCAGCCGGCACCGGTATCGAACTTGGTGAATGTTCCGCGTCTCATTACGGCCTACTATACGGAGAAGCCTGATACGAACGTGCGCGAGCAGCGGGTCACATTCGGGACCTCGGGACACCGCGGAACATCCTTCAAGCGATCCTTTAACGAAGTCCATATCGTCGCGGTGGCCCAGGCGATTTTTGAATACCGGAAGATGGAGGGCATTTCCGGCCCGCTCTATCTTGGTATGGATACGCATGCCCTCTCGGAGCCGGCCTTTGCGAGCGTCCTTGAGGTACTGGCGGCCAATAGCGTCGATGTGATGG
>JANYAJ010000490.1 GCA_025361385.1 Nitrospira sp. | reverse complement strand
CTTGACCTGTCCCGCGTAATACGGAAGCAGTGCCTTGAGCGCAACGAGGTTATCGCCCTGCACGATGAGGTTCCCGTCACCCGGCTCACCACAAGCGAGATCGGGCACGTCTTTGAGCAGGTGAAACGGCACCACGTGGTGATGATTCACCACCGCCTCTTTCCCAATCCAATTCAGTGTCGGCATATCAACAAGGAAGTCCAGTTTTCCGCCGAAGAATACCCGTTTCCCCGCGAGAAAGCACCCCGAGTTTGGAGGATGTGAAACGTGAATGGTGAAGCGTACAGCGTGAGGGCGCAACTGGTTGGGTCGATCTGTCTGGTCTCAGGCTTATCGCACAAGGGAGCCAGATAGATCTAACAGCCTGCGGGAAAGCTCGGTTTATACAGAACGCACGGTTGACATATTTCGTATTGTGTCGGGGTCTGAATCGTCTCGGGATGCTCAAAAAGTCCGTCCACGATTCGTGAGACGTGAAACGTTTCGGGGAAAGAGTCCCCACATGTTACTACCCTCTTTACTACCCTTACTACGAGTTACTACCCTTACTCCCCAGATAACGCCATCGCGCTGCAGGGCCTTTGCCCCGGCAATCCGCTTCGCCTTTCGCTTTCAACTCGGTGAGTAGGGAGCGAATCCATTCCCGGCCTACGCCGGGACAGGCTTGTTCGATGTCGGCGAGACGGAACTCGCCGGATTGCCGGTGAATCGCCGCGAGTACGAGCCCGGCTTTTGCCCCGCGCGGGGCTTTGACCTCACCGGCGCGCCGCTCGAATTCGCCATAGGCGCGGCGGGCGATAGAGAGAAAATGATTGAGCCAGGTGAGGAGGTCATGTTTACCCTCGTGCCAGCGTTGGGAACTTTCTTGGAGGACGCGGTAGTAGTCTTCTTTCACCTCTTCGATGAGCCGCTCCAGGCTGATATACCGGCCGACTTCATAGCCATGCTGGTAGAGCGCCAGCATGGTAAGCAGACGGGAGACGCGGCCGTTGCCGTCACGGAACGGGTGGATGCAGAGGAAATCGAGCACGAGTGCGCCGATGGCCACGAGAGGCGGGATGTGGTCCTGGTCGATGGCGTGGCGATAGACGAGGCAGAGTTCATCCACAGCGGCGGGCGTGGCTTTGGCAGTCACGCACTTGAACCGGACGATGGGCGCTGCGTCTGGACGCAATTCGATGACTTCGTTGTCTATTTTCTTGAACCGACCAGCATCGCCACTGCCTTCCTGAGAGAGCCGATGCAGGCGGCGCAGTAGATCGGGAGTGATGGACAATGTCTCCACTTCGGTGTGGATGAGATGCAAGGCTCGGCGATACCCGGCGATGTCCTGCTCGGACCGGTCTTTGGGACGGGCGTTGCCGAGGACGAGCGGGCGCAAGCGGTCTGGCGCGACGGTGACGCCTTCGATGCGATTGGACGATTCGACGCTTTGGACCATGGCCATTTCGCGCAGGGCCTTCAGCACTTGCGGAGACTGTCGGGTATACAGTTCCTGCTTGCCCTTGGCTTCGGCGAGGTCGTTGAGCAGCCAATTCGTGCCCATCGGTACGGCGAAGTCACGAAGGCGATGGTTTCGGAAGGTCATCATGGTCGGCGGTTGTATTCGGTGAAACTTACGGCAAGCGCGGCGAAACTGTTCTGTCCATACGGCGAGGGTGGGAAGTCAGGGTGAAGCGACATTGGGATTTCAGAGGGTCGTGGGGCACAAGAAGAATAAGGGATTGAGCAATGGAATCATGCAGTCACCCAGAAATGAAAGGCTCCTCTGCTTGCTCCCGTTACCATCTTCAGCAGGCTAGGTATCCAGTGAACGGTTATGCCAAAGAATACCTCTTTCCCCACGAGAAAGCACCTGGGCTACGTTGCGTGGTTCGTTGTCCCGAGCCCACATTATTCATGACGATTCGTCGCCTTCGACTTGCTCAGGGTCCCGAGCCCAGTCGAGGGACGAAATCGCTGAACCGCGTCGCGAGACCAGCGCGCGGAGCCCTGAGGATCCGATGCGTACTCGTGCAGTACGTGGAGAGTCCGGGGGGCGAGCCCGCTTGCCGGAGGCGTGTCGTAGCAGCGGATCGGCCTGGCTGCGTGCGGACATGCACAGGCAGACGATTGCAGCAGACGCGCTCATGAATAATGCGGGCTAGTACGAATGGGCCACGTCGTCTCCGTCGAGACC
>JANYAJ010000456.1 GCA_025361385.1 Nitrospira sp. | reverse complement strand
ATGCAATTCGTCGTTCAACAACATGCGGCGAGTCACCTGCACTATGACTTCCGCCTGGAGCTCGCTGGAGCGTTGAAAAGTTGGGCGATTCCGAAAGGCCCCAGCTTGGACCCCACACAGAAGCGGTTGGCGGTGCAGGTGGAAGATCATCCACTTGAATATGGCGGCTTCGAAGGAATTATTCCTCCTGAACAATATGGTGCGGGCACGGTGTTGCTGTGGGATCGGGGATCCTGGTCTCCTGTCGGGGACCCCACGGCGAGTTACCGCCGCGGGCGGCTGAAGTTTACCTTGAAGGGTCACAAACTGCATGGACTATGGAACTTGGTTCGAATGGGCGAGCGGCCTCAAGGGGGTAAGGAGAATTGGCTTCTGATCAAAGAAAAGGATGATGAGGCCCGTACTGGTGAAGAAGCTGACGTGACCAGGCTGTTGACGAACAGTGTAGCCAGTAGACGGACCATCGAGCAGATTGCCTCGGGGCACCATCGGGTGTGGCAATCGAATCGCCCTGCGCCGAAACAAGCGGCACCGGTGCGCCAACCTCGCAAGACGGTGATGAAAAAACCCGTCGGGGCACGGCGTATACCCCAAGAGGATAGGCTCCGTCCGCAATTGGCAACCTTGGGGGACGAGGCCCCTGTTGGTGAGAAGTGGGTACATGAGCACAAATATGACGGCTATAGAATTCTGTGCCGGGTGAAGAACGGGTCTGCCAGGCTTCTCACGAGAAACGGCCACGATTGGACGGCCAAGCTGCAGCGCATCGCCGAGGCGGCTGCGGCGCTGCCGGTCAAGAATGCCTGGCTCGACGGAGAAGTGGTTGCGCTGATGCCGAATGGAGGCATCAGTTTCCAGAGCCTACAGAATGCATTCGATACAGGATCGGACACGAACCTCGTTTATTATGTTTTCGATCTCTTGTATCTGAATGGATATGACTTTAACCAGGTCGCCCTCCTCGACCGGAAACACCTGCTGTCTCAAATAATTTCGGCGGGCTCCTCCGGATTGCTTCGGTATAGCGACCATATAAAAGGCCAAGGGGAAGTCGTCTTTGCGGAAGCCTGCCGCAGCAGGATGGAAGGGATCGTGTCCAAGCGCACCGACGCCACCTATCAAGAGGGCCGCAATAGAAATTGGATCAAGGTCAAGTGCCACCGACGCCAGGAGTTCGTCATCGGAGGGTTTACCGACCCTTCAGGCTCCCGTGTGGCCTTTGGAGCCTTGCTGTTGGGGGTCTACGATGGAGAGGGACAGCTTCAATTTGCCGGAAGGACGGGGACAGGATTTTCGGAACGCTCCCTCAAGGAATTGCACAAGCGCCTGGTCGCGCTGGAGCAGCCCAGGCCACCATTTGTGAATCCTCCACGAGGTGGCGAGGCACGAGGGGTCCATTGGGTAAAGCCACGATTGGTTGCCGAGGTGTCATTTGCCGAATGGACAAACGAAGGACAGCTACGGCAGGCAGCCTTTCAGGGATTACGCGAGGACAAAACCGCAAAGTCGGTGATCAGAGAAGGGATGGGGGAAAGCACTCCCAGGCGGGCCGCTCCGGTTCCTGCCGTGCAGACATCGCTTAGACCACGGGCGGGCGAGGCAGGAGGTCTGAGGAAGAAGCGCTCGGCATCCGCCGAAGGACCGGCCACTGTCGCAGGGGTGACGGTGAGCCATCCCGATCGAGTCCTGTTTCCCGATCTAGGAGTCACCAAACTTGGCTTGGCCCAATATTATGAACACGTGAAGACATGGCTCTTACCTCATCTCAAAGACCGGCCTTTGACGTTGGTGCGCTGCCCTGAGGGTTATAAGAAGAAATGTTTCTATCAAAAACATGCGAATGAAACGGTCTCTGACACGATCGAGAGATTGGACGTTCATGAAAAAGCCGGTGTGTCCTCCTATATGGTCGCCAATTCCCTTCCTGCAGTCATCGGGCTCGTTCAGATGGGCGTGCTCGAGCTACATACGTGGGGGGCGAAGCAGGATCGCCTCGACTTTCCTGACCGCATCATTCTGGACCTCGATCCGGATCCGACGGTCCCGTGGAAATTTGTCATCGAAGCGGCTCAACTCGTACGAACATTGCTGAACGGATTGGATCTCGAGTGTTTTGTGAAGACGACGGGCGGAAAGGGCTTGCATGTCGTGTTACCGCTACAGCCCGTTCATACCTGGGACGAGGTCAAAGCCTTTTCCAAGGGATTGGCGGATCATCTCGTGCGCCTGATTCCTGACCGCTTTACGGCGAATATGTCGAAACAGAAACGCAAAGGAAAAATCTACGTCGATTATTTGCGTAATGTAAAAGGGGCTACCGCAATCGCGGCCTATTCGACGAGGGCAAAAGCAGGGGCGCCGGTTTCAGTCCCACTCGGGTGGAAGGAGTTGTCGATCGATTTACGGTCGGATCATTTTACCGTGGCAAATGTGGTGGCAAGGCTGGAAAGGCTGAGACAGGACCCCTGGAAGGATTACTTTACGCTAAATCAAAAGCTCACACGGAAAATGACGGATTCGATTGGCCTTTCGCGTCAAAAATAAGCTAACCCCTCAGATCGACATCCTCTGACTGTACCCGTCCCCCTGCTCAGGCGAGGCGCCCCTCATAGTTGTTGGTGAAAATTTCGACGCTGGGAAATCTCACCATGATAGATGATTTCGCAAACTAGTTTTTCGACCCGTCTTGAATCACGATCTCTCCCCGGTCAGCATCCAAGGTGATTCGATCGCCCTCCGTTATCCTGGCGGTAATGCCTCGCACATTCGCGACGGCCGGCAATCCATACTCCCGGGCAATGATCGCCCCATGAGATAGGGTCCCGCCCATTTCGGCGATCAGCCCCGCTGCCACGCCAAACAAGGGCGCCATGCCTGGATCGATCACCGACACCACAAGAATATCGCCCCGGCTGACGCGGCTCCAATCCTCCATCGACCGGACGATGCGAACGGGTCCCACAACCTTTCCCCCGCTGATGGGCGTGCCTCGAAGGATCCCCCTCGAGGTCACGGCCGAAGCTGTACCCGAGCCGCTGGTCGCTGCGCGCCAATCCCGAATCGTGTCCGGAACGCTCGTCGTCGCGAATCGGTCGCGCTCCGCCCGTCGAGCCTCAATCAGCCCTTGCCAATCATTCGAGCCGCCGGCTAACAAGTCCGTTCGTTCGTCGACGGTGATGTAGAACATGTCCTCCCGCGACGAGAGGCGCCCCTCTTCAACCAGGCATTCGCCGAGGCGCAATAGTAAACTCCGCGCCGCAGCCGAGTAGTACATCAGATGATGTCGATTCGCCTCTCGCAGGGCGAAGAACCGGCAGAGTCGCCGATACCACCAGGAAAAGATCGCCCACCGATGGAGACGCCAGCCACACCTGGCACGAATCTCAGTCAGCGCTCGTGCTCGCACCTCTGCTTGCCGCTGGAGAATGTCAGCCGGGGTCACCACGGTTGGAGCCAGCAATTGAGTGCGCAATACCGTGAGCAATAATTCCGGCCGATCCGCAAACCGGGGCGACATGACGTCCGACTCGCCAACCCCACGATGGCCATAGTCTTCGAGATACTTGTTAAATACACGAAGCGCGTCGGTCCCTTCAAGCCGGCGATGGACTTCAACCGGGTCCCAGCCCTCTGCGGTGAACAAGGATATCGCTGAGGGGTCGAGCTGAATTGTCTCCGCCAACTCCGCCAAGCGAACAATCTGCTGTGCGCTGATCACCGCCGACTGACCCTGCAACGCCCCATTCAGCAGAGCTCTCCAATCCTCGCCCAGCCAGTGAGGCAGCCACTCACCTAATAGTTGCAGGCACTGCGATACCCCTCCGGCTATGCCGAAAGTCAGCTCGTGTTCATCAAGCCATAGCCCGATGGCATCGAGACGCAGGGCGATGTCTGCACTAGAGACCGTCCTCAGCCGATCAGCGCAATGCTCGGCCGCCATGGCTTTCATGTCCGCGAACCAGGCCGGTCCATAGCGCACGGCCCTCCTCATCTCCGCCATCATTACGACCCCCGCCCGAACGAACGCCAGCCACCCGAACGGACGAGCCTCCGGCACTCTCGTAATACTTTCCCCTCCCATCTGTTCCGCCATCAAGGAGGGATTCCCCCGCAGTTGTGCAACGAGGGAATAGAGCAGAGTCATATTGATGTAGGGGCGTCCCTGAAACGTGCGGACCGATGAGATCCCTTCGGGAATCAGGCAGCCCAGGCGACGATAGCGTGAAATAATATAGCGCTCCATGAAGAGCTCGAGAAACGACAACCCGAGCGAGCTCGGCAACTCCGGCAGGGTTTCCTTAAAGTTGGCGCGGGACCATTCGCAGTCATCGTTGGTCAGCTGCGGGGGCCGGATCAGCCCCGAGATGGGGCGTGCTTGGAGTAGCCAGAGCCCTTGATCATCGAAGAGCCATTCGAGATCCACCGGATGACCGAATGACTGTTCGATGTGTTTGGCCGTGCGGGCCAATTCGAATAGTTGGTCGTCCGACAATGTGCCGCTCTCTGCATCAGCATCCGATAGCGGCACGTCGCAAAGTCCTAGTTCGGTGACCCGCAAGGCCTGACGCTGTCGAGTGATCGTCCGTTCACAAATCCGTAGGGGTTGCCCTGTCTCTGCCATCTCGACCACATACTGGTCCGGTGTGATACGGCCATCGACGAGCGCTGCCGCAAGCCCCGCGACTGCATTGATCGCCACCTGAGTCGCTCGTCCTGTCAGGGGATGGATGGAATAGGCTACGCCGGCTGCACAGGCGTCGAGCATCGGTTGAATCACGACGGCCATCGCAGGAGGTGCGCTGCTCAATCCTGACCTCGCATGATAATTCAACACCCGGTCATCCCAGATCGAAAGCCACAGATCCTTCACCGCAGAGCCGATCTCCCCCGATGAGATACCAAGGCGCGTGCAGTAAACGCCGGCAAAACTGGCATGCGCGCCGTCCTCGTTCGTTGCCGACGACCTGACGGCCCAGAGCCCCGACGACGTGAGATGAAGACCTCGCATCTGTTCGGCAATCAGGCCTGTCAGATCAGAGATGTCGAAGTCCTGAATGATGGTGTGACAATGGGACAGGATTCGTTGGCGTTCGGCCCCGGAGGCATGCAGGACTGCCTGCCACTGCTCCGTCGGAGAAAAACCCGGCACGCGAAGCGCGTGAGCATAGGCCTCCGTCGTCACGCAGAATCCCGAGGGAACCGCGAATCCTCCGGCGATGAGTCGAGCCAGACCTGCAGCTTTCCCCCCGACAAGAGAGGGTTCAATGCAGGCGGCTAAGGGAAGGAGAAGCGGGCGATCCATTGGAACGGATACTACCTACAGGAGGAGGAGGAGGTAAAGGTCATTCACATTCGTGCCGGTAGGACCGGTGATGATGAGCTGCTTGAGCTTCTTCAACGCGGGGTAGGTATTGTGGTCTTTCAACGCAAGGGTGAGATCCACCGAAAGACGTTGCGCACGCGCCAGGGTCTCACCGTCGATAACCGCTCCAGCCGCATCGGTCGGACCGTCTGTGCCATCGGTACCGATTGCGGCCACCCACACCTTGGCCAGACCGGCAATCTCTAGCGCCGCGGCAGCGGCGAATTCCTGCGCACGGCCACCTGTTCCATTTCCCGTCACGGTCACAGTCGTTTCGCCACCGGCCACGACACAGCAAGGCCGCTGAAGCGGTTTTCCCTCGCACATCATTTCTCTCGCCATGGCGCCAAACTGCCTCCCCGCCTCACTGGCTTCGCCAGTGAGGGCTGCTGTCGGCACGAAGGTTCGCAGACCTGCCTCCCTAGCTGCGCGGGTGACCGCTTCAACGGCTGCTGAGTTATTCCCGACGATGTGATGCTGGACACGACGAAACAGGGAGGACCCGGGCTTCGGAGTTTCGACCTCGAACCCCTGACATCCCCGCGTGAGATGCTGACGCACTCGTTGAGGAGTCACCATCCAGATACGATAGCGCTTCAAAATTGCGACAGCATCTTGATAGGTCGTCGGGTCTGGAACTGTCGGCCCCGACGCAATGGAGCTGAGATCGTCCCCCAACACATCGGACAGGATCAGCGTCGCCACGGTAGCCTGAGTCAACTCGGCAAGTCGTCCACCTTTGATACGCGAGAGATGCTTCCGAACGGTATTGATCTCTTGGATCGTCGCGCCGCATCGCAGCAGGCTCTCTGTGGTTCGTTGCTTGTCGGCTAACGTAATCCCTGCGACCGGCGCTGGCAATAAACTGGAGGCTCCGCCGGACAAGAGTACGATCAAGAGGTCGCGCCTGCTCAGTTCTCCCGCCATGGCACAGAGCTTGGCGGCCGCCTGCTGACCAGACTGATCTGGTACTGGGTGGCCGGCTTCGGCGATCTCGATCCGTTTCGTTGGCGCACCATGACCGTACTTCACCACGACAAACCCGCTGTCCAACCAATGGTCCAGTCGTTGTTCCACCGCACGAGCCATGGGGGCCGTGGCTTTCCCGGCTCCGACTACGACTATCCGCTCATAACGGTTCAGGTCGTACCGGCGTCGACCGATGATCAGCTGATCGCCGTTTCTGGAGATCGCACGGTCGACTGCCGTACGGGCATCGACCGCCGTTAGTCCTCGAACAATGAGTTTTTTGAGTAGTGGCCGGATAGGAGAGGAAGGAATCTGCATCACGTTGGCGATAAGCTTGAAGGGGAGAAAATTATGTCCGTCCGCATGATGCTCAAAAAGTTCGTCCAGCAAGGCCGCAGCGAGTAAAGAGCCGAGGCGTACCCTCTGGGTACGTTGAGGCTCTGAACGATGCGAGAACGAAGCTGGCGGACTTTTTTAGCATCATGCGCGCTAGGGGGTTTTGTCCTGCTTAAAGCAACGGCTCGGGCAAGTCTGCCGCGGGACTCTCATCTGATACGTCCCCTTTGGCAGCACATCCTTCTTGAATTCGGGGTTCAGCATCTTGAGTTCCAAGAAGTAGGTTCCGTATTCCTCGGCAATCGAGGTGAGCGCTCGCTGAGCATCCTTCACGTTGACGGTCACCGTTTCGGTTTCCATCGGCATGTAGAGATCTTTTTTGCTCAAGCCCAGATACTTCTCCGGCTGCGAGTAGATTTCTTTGGCGGCGATGATTCTTGGAACGTACCG
>JANYAJ010000398.1 GCA_025361385.1 Nitrospira sp. | reverse complement strand
TGAAGGCCTTCCTGAGCGGACAGATTGAGGAGGCACGGAGAATTCATTTTTCCTTGTCGCCGCTTTTCAATGCTCTTTTTTACGAGACCAATCCGATTCCAGTCAAAACCGCGCTGGGGATGATGGGGAAAATCGATCCGGAGTTACGGTTGCCGCTTTGTGAGATGGCGACTGACACGAAGAGTCAATTGACGCGGGCCTTACAGGATGCAGGCCTCATTTAGCCGGGATCGTTCCGGTACAGGTAATAATTCTATGACGAACGTGATTGTGGCAGGGGCTGCCGGGCGCATGGGCTGTCGGCTGGTTGCGCTGATTAAAGATTCGAATGTTCTGACGCTTGCCGGTGCGCTTGAAGGCAAGGGGCATGGCGCGTTGGGCGCCGATGCCGGAGAGACGGCCGGCTGCGGCCGCGCGGACGTTTCGATTACCGACGATCTTGCCGCATTGCTGAATCGAGGGGAAGTGGTCGTCGACTTCTCTTCCCCTGAAGCTACGTTACATCATTTACGCACGGTAGCTCAACATCGGCGGGCCATGGTGATTGGCACGACAGGGTTTTCCCCTTCCCAGCTCGAAGAGCTGAAGACGCTCGTAAGCCAGGTTCCCTGCGTGATGTCGCCCAACATGAGTGTGGGTGTCAATCTGATATATAAGGTCATCAGCGAGATGGCAAAGACGCTGGGGGATGAATACGATATCGAGGTGATCGAGGCCCATCACCGTCTAAAAAAAGATGCGCCGAGCGGCACGGCGCTTAAAATTGCGGAAGTCTTGGCGACCGCGGTGAATCGCGACCTCGACCAGGTCGGCGTCTATGCCAGAAAAGGCCTCATCGGGGAACGGAAAAAAGGCGAGATCGGAATTCAAACGATTCGTGCCGGCGATATCGTCGGCGACCATACGATTCTCTTTGGCGGGATGGGGGAGCGTATCGAAGTCATACACCGAGCGAGCAGCCGAGATACCTTTGCAGGGGGCGCCTTGCGGGCCGCGCAGTGGGTGGTTCGGCAGCCTCCAGGCCTCTACGACATGATGGATGTGCTGAGTCTTCGGTAGTCGCTCTTCCCTGCCTGGTTTGCCATCTGGAAAACTATGAGTCTATGAGAGCTGACGTAACATCAGCTTCAGGAGATCTGAGAAGTCTGAGGTCTGGTGTACTGAATTCTTGCGAATCAGGGTGGATGAATGGGTTTGCGGGCGGAAGGGGGACGTGACGAACTACCGGCAGACCTTTTCACGGTCCCACGTGCTTGTGGGCATGAGGTCATTGGCGTTTCGTGTGGCAACCGCCGCAGACAGACGGGCATAAACTTCCTGGGCTGAGTCCGTCCAAGAATTGAACGGAGTCCCACGAAAGACAGCTGAAGCTGCCTTATGCTCGTCGTACGTGAGCGGTTTCGATTCTGTCATAGCGCGGATTAATGTCGTGCGGTAATAGGCAGAGGTTCCTGGCCCGCTGATTTCCGACGACCACAGTTCAAACATGCATACACTGTGATCGCAAGTCCTGCGTTCAGATCCACTGCCCGTTCCGGTAACATTGCCCCGCGGCATTTATCGCAAGTCGTCATGTTAACACTCTAGCATTCTATGAAATGGAAGCATATCCATCTGAAGTACTGGGTCTTCTGGGCAAATAGGCCATTTTGCACGAGTAAGGCTAGGCCGTTTGAGCGAGTGGTTGGAGTGGTAGCCTATTGGTTTTTCAGCTAGACCCGGTTATGGAGTCCTTGACAGGGGTGATGCTGTCCCATAGGATTGTGGCCTCACGAAGAGACCACCACTATGTATAGAATTATCCTCGTTCTTGGACTCCTCACCGTATTATATTTTCTTCTCCGGCGGGCTCTCCGAGAGTTCAAGGGACAGGGCCAGCCAGAGCAGCTTCCTCCCGGCAAGAATCACATGGTGCAGGATCCTGTGTGCCGGGTGTTCGTCCCAAGGGGAGAGGCGATCACGGAAGATATTGGAGGCCAGACCTATTACTTTTGCAGTCGAACCTGTGCGCACAAGTTTCAGGAGCAGCTCGCCGGTTAACAGCCTGAATAGTCGTAGTCGGAGAGTTTTTCTTCCTTGTCGAACTTGAGCGTGATCTGGCATTGATTGGGCGAGAAGTTAAAGAGGGGAAGGCCAGACTTTCCGCCAGCGATGCGATAGTAGGTCCATGTTTCTCCCCCAAAAAACCTAGGGGCCTTGCCGCTGGGCGCTCCCCAGTTCTTTTCAAACCAGGCCTTGTCTTTTCCTTGAAGCTCAGCCGGTTTGAGAGACTGTTCCAGATAGGGATTGCTGCCGCCGCAGGCGGTCAGGAGCAGGCATATCGCGAGTAGCCAGGCAGATCGTCTCATAGGAGGTCTCCTCGTCGTATACTGTGGCCAACGTATAACGTGGCAGGCGGTTGACGATCGAATCTTAACTGTCAGGTAGAAACCTGTCAAACGAGTCGATTGGGCGAGGCGTCGAGCCACCGTTCGAGTTCTGCATGAAATAACCGATAACGATGTGAGAAAATGGTTCTCACATCCCGATACGAAAGGACGAACCCATGAAATTCTTTCTTGATACCGCCAACGTCAAAGAAATCCAAGAGGCAGCCAGCCTGGGACTGCTTGATGGAGTGACCACGAACCCCTCGCTCGTGGCCAAGGAGGGCCGCAGCTTCAAGGAAATGTTGGTTGAGATTTGCAATATCGTGGATGGGCCGATCAGCGCAGAGGTCGTCAGCCTCGAAGCCGATGCGATGGTGAAAGAAGGGAAAGAACTCGCAAAGATTCATAAGAATATCGTGGTGAAGGTGCCGTTGATTGCGGAGGGACTGAAGGCCACCAAGCGATTAGCCGCCGAGGGGATCAAGGTGAATGTCACCTTGTGTTTCTCTCCGACCCAGGCGCTCCTCGCCGCAAAAGCCGGTGCCTGGTGTGTGTCCCCTTTCATCGGTCGGCTTGACGACATCAGTTCAAACGGGATGGAGCTGATCCGCCAGATCCTGACCATCTATCGCAATTACGATTATAAGACCCAGGTGCTAGTGGCCAGTGTGCGCCATCCTCAGCATGTGGTTGAGGCTGCGCTGGTTGGTGGGCATATCTGCACGATGCCATTTTCGATCTTTCAGCAGATGGTGAAGCATCCCTTGACCGATATCGGGCTCAAGAAGTTCTTGGCAGATTGGGAAGCCCAATCGAAAAAGTAAAGTCTCGCAGGATGCTGAACAGGAAGCGATGAACGCTGAGCGATGAACAAGGAAACGATGGGTACTTCAGCGTTCCGCGTCCACCGTTCAGAGTTTAGCCTGTTGATTCCGTGAGTCGTTGGCGGGCCGTTGAGAAGATGTGGTGAAACATCGGTCTGGTCAAGAGCCCGGTGAAGGTGTTCTGCTGGCTTGGGTGGTACGAGCCGATCAGCGTCACGCCCCATGGAAGGACCTGGACGATTCCATGGGAAAATTTCGGGAGTGGCGAGGGCAGCGTCATCCCCTCATCGCGGCAGGCTCTCAAGTAGTGATCGAATGCAATCTTGCCCAACGCGACCACCACTCGGATCTTTCCTAACAATCGGAGTTCCTCCCGCAGGTAGGGACGGCAAGCCGTGAACTCTTGTGGCGTCGGCTTATTGTCGGGCGGCGCACAACGGACAGTAGCACCAATATAACAATCCGAGAGTGTGAGCCCATCGTCCCGGTGATGAGAGCCGGGCTGGTTCGCAAATCCGAATCGATGCAAGGCGTCGTAGAGCCAGTCTCCGCTGCGATCACCGGTGAAGACCCGTCCGGTTCGGTTGCCGCCATGCGCCGCCGGGGCGAGCCCAAGTATATAGAGGCGGGCCTGCGCATCTCCGAATCCAGGGACCGGACGCCCCCAATAGGTCCAGTCCTCAAACTGTTTTCGTTTTTCTAATGCGATGGCTTCCCGATAGGTGACGAGCCGTGGACAGGCGGTACAGTGGGTGATGCGATGGTTGAGGAGAGTCAGTGCACGCATAGGTCGAAAGAGTTTAACACGAATCCGAAAGTCGATCATGCTTGCCGGTCCCAAGCCGTGCTGTTAGCATACGCACTCGACTTAGGATCGTTCACCGTATCGAGGAGGCAGGATTGGCATGAGGACGTGGCTTCAACGGGCATTGGTGTTCAGCGGGTTGTGGATCGCCGTCACGCTTCCGATTCCGACAGGAGCGCAACCGCAACCGGAACATCCTGAAGTCAAAGACAGTACATCTCGATCTGGAGCGAAGGGGGAACCCGAGCGTGACCCCATGCCGCTCGATCTCCTCGAAAACCCGGATGAGCCAGAGGGGCGCCTGGTCATTCTGCCGGAGATCAAGCGAGAAGGAGCGGAACGCTATTTCCTGAGCTCGTTCAAGTTGCCCGACAAACTGACGTTCGCGGGGCAACCGGTTCCGCTCGATAACTGGCAGGTGCGTGAACGTATCGAATATGAATTTTATCAGTTCTTAGAAGACCAGGGCGAAAGTATCATCCTGGCGAAGCGTACTGGACGCTGTTTCCCTCCAGCCGAAAAGCAGCTGGCGGATGCCGGCCTGCCGGATGATCTCAAGTATATGTTGCTCGTCGAGAGCAAGTGTGTGGCCGCTGCCTACTCGAAGGCGAAAGCGTCCGGGCCCTGGCAGTTCATCCCCTCTACCGGGCGACGGTACGCGCTCAAGAGCGATGCCGTTCGCGACGATCGCCGCAATTTAGAAATGTCGACGGAAGCGGCGGTGAAGTATTTGCGCTACCTGAAAGACTTCAAGCAGAACGATTGGTTCATGGCCATGGCCTCCTACAATGCCGGTGAAGAACGGGTTCGCCGGCTCTTGAAGGAACAGAATATTACCGACTATTGGAAGATGCATGGGCCGCGGGAAACGATGCGGTACGTTCCCAGAATCATCGCCGCCAAAGAAATCTACTCGCAGCCGGA
>JANYAJ010000396.1 GCA_025361385.1 Nitrospira sp. | reverse complement strand
GAGAGGCGAAAGAAGACCGGGAAGCGGTCGTCCGGATTGTCCTGGAGCATCATGAGTTTCACAATGGAAACGGATTTCCGCACAAACTACAGGGAGATTCCCTCTCCGTCTTAGCTCAGCTCGTTGGCCTGGTGGACACCTATGACGGCATGGTGAGTCGCCGTGGAGGACGCCCGGCCATGTTGCCGCATGATGCCATTCGACAGCTGTTTCGTCTTAGGGATACAGGACAATATGCCAAGGAAATGATCCAAGCCATGATCGGCAGTCTGGGCGTCTATCCGATCGGCAGCCTGGTCCAGTTGAACACGACAGAACAGGCGGTGGTCGTGGGGATGAACCCCGCGCAGCGGCTCAAGCCGATCATCAAAGTGATCATGGGAGCGCAGGGAGAATCCTATCTCACACCGATTCGAGTCGATCTTGGCGTCCAGGCAGTTGGAGCTACAGCGCGAACCATCACGAAGGTCCTAGACCCTGTTCAGGAACGAGTGAATGTGGCCCTGTTTCTTGAGAGCATTGAACCGGAGGCGGCATGATGAAACATTCAACGACGAGGAAGGCGAAGGGGTCGCCTCTGTCCCCACCTTCCGCGCCTTGCAGTCTGATCGATCAAGGTCTATTGGATACCCTTCCCATCGGGGTCGTCCAGCTCGATCGTGACCTCCACATCCTCTCGGTCAACGGTGAAGCCGCGCGCCTCCTGGGACATCCGGCTGATTTCTACATTGCGAAACCGCTCCAGGACGTCGTGCGACAGCAGCCAGCGACCGTCGAGCATACCATCGCGACACGCATACGCGAATCTCTTCCCACTCGCCGCCCCATCCATGCAGCCCGGACCATACTCGCAGGCCCGGCGCAGGAATCTCATCCGGTCGAATGGAGCTATGTCTTCCTGGATACAGAAGGGAGTCTCGACGGGGTCTTGACGATACGCGAGCTGACTCACGAGAGAGAACTACAACAAGATCTCGACCGCCTCGCACACGTGGCAGAAGAAAGCCCCTCCCCCATTATCGAATTGAACGCCGACAGCAATCTCATCTATGCGAATCCTGCGATGACGCAGTTACTGCAACAATGCGGCTTTGATGCCGGTGGGTTTCCAGCCGTCTGTCCACGTGAACTTCCTCGGCTCGTTCAACGTTGCCTCGAATCGGGGCGGGAGATACGGGGAGAAGAGGTCTGTTTACCAGGGGCAAGTTTCTCATGGATTTTCTGCCCAGTCCCCTCGCAGCAATTGGTACGAGGGTATGCCGTCGATATGACCGACGTCAAAGCGGCTCAAGAGGCGCTGCGACAGTCATCCGAGCACCTTCGCGACAGCAATCGTCAATTAGATCAGGCGCTCAAGGACTCACGGGAGGCGGCCGAAGTGAAGGCCGCGTTCCTGGCGACCGTCAGCCATGAATTACGGACGCCGATGAACGGCGTCATCGGCATGACGGGTTTATTGATGGATACGGAGCCTTCGGAAGAGCAACAGTCCTATATCGAAACCATTCGGCAATGCGGCGAAGCCCTCCTGAACTTGATCAACGACATTCTCGAATACGGCAAAATCGAAGCCGGCAAGTTGGAACTGGAATGTATCGACTTCAACCTCCGCACCACCGTGGAAGATGTCTTGGGACAGTTCGCAGAACGGGCGCAGACGAAGGGACTGGAAATCACCGGCCTGGTGCATGCGGCCGTCCCGACCGGGCTGCGCGGCGACCCCGGGCGGCTTCGCCAGATCCTCACGAACTTCGTCGGGAATGCGATCAAGTTTACGGACCAGGGCGACGTGACGGTTCAAGCCTTCCTCGAGCAGGAGTTGACCGATGCGGTGATCGCGCGATTCGAAGTCACCGATAGCGGAATCGGCATCCCCCCGGAGGTTCAGGCGCGGCTCTTCCAACCCTTTACCCAGGCTGATAGCTCGACGTCCAGGAAGTACGGGGGAACCGGGTTGGGTCTTGCGATTTCAAAACAGCTCATCGAACAAATGGGCGGCCAGGTCGGAATCACCAGTCAAGCGGGACACGGCAGTACGTTCTGGTGTACGGCGCAGTTCCTCAAACAAACCACGTCTGCCTTGGCCATCGTGCCGTCGGCAGAGTTGACCGGACGGCGCGTGTTGATCGTCGACGACAATGAATCGAACCGAATGATTCTCCATCACCTGGTGACAGGATGGGGCATGGTCGACGACCTCGCCCAGGATGCCACCTCTGCGATGACCTTGATTGAACAGCAGGCGGCACAAGGCGTCTCGTACGATGTGGCCATCGTCGACATGTTGATGCCGGGTAAGGATGGACTCCAGCTCGCCAAAGAACTGAAGGCTCATCCCGTTGGATCACTCGTCCGTCTCGTGATCCTCACGTCACTCGTTCAGCGAGGGCATGCCGAATTGGCGCGCCAAGCCGGGTTCGTGGCTTATCTCACAAAACCAGCCCGCCACGATCAACTCGCGAACTGTTTGAGAACCGTCTTGGAATTGCCAGGTCTTGTCAGTACCGGGCAGCCTGCGGCGAGGCCTGTGCCTGCACCGCCACTCATCACGCGGCATACGCTTGCAGAAACCGAGTTGCTGCCCAGGGTCCTGGTGGCTGAAGACAATCTGATCAATCAGAAACTGACCGTCCGCATGTTAGAGAAACTCGGCTACCAATCGGACGTCGTCGAGAACGGTCGTGACGCATTGGCCGCATTGGAGCGAGGCGGCTATGTCGCGATCCTGATGGACTGTCAGATGCCGATCCTCGATGGATTCGGCGCGACCAAACTCATTCGAGAAGGCGAGAGGCGCGAGACCAAGGGCGAGTGTGAAGAATCAGCCGCCCCTAGCCCCTGGCATCTGGCCTCTCGCCATATACCCGTCATCGCGTTGACGGCCAACGCCATGAGCGGAGATCGCGAGCGCTGCCTTGCGGCCGGCATGGATGATTATTTGACGAAGCCCATTCGGAAAGAGGAACTCAAGGGTGCGCTCGAACGATGGATACAAACGCTTCAACCTCCACGAAGCATGGACGGCGGCAGTACGCCTGCTCC
>JANYAJ010000362.1 GCA_025361385.1 Nitrospira sp. | reverse complement strand
TCCATCCAGCCGTGCGCGCACTTGCACGGAAATGGGAAGGAGCCTGTGTGTGCGTCATGCCGGCCTCCCGCGCATTAGTGGCTCTTGATGTACACGGGAGCACGAGAACGTTGTTTCAGACCTCAGGCTTCGGTCAGCCCGTCATGGCCGTGCCGTCGCAATGCGACCGTGCCGGATTGCGGGGGTTGGTTGTGGGACTCGATACTATCCATTGGCTTTCGAGCGGGCTTGCGTCATTCGCACGCGGCACGAACGATGCGCCGAAAATTGTGGCCATGCTTCTGCTCGGAAGCGCCACCGCCGCATGGCCCAGCACCTCGTCTCAGCTGGCTGCGTTCGGAGGAGTCGCCATGGCGATGGGACTGGGGAGTTACTTTGGAGGGTTGCGGGTGACGGAAGTCCTGGCCGAAAAGGTCACACGGATGGACCATGCAGAGGGGCTGTCCGCAAACCTGACCACGTCTTCGCTCGTGCTCCTCTCGGGATCGCTGGGGTTGCCCGTCTCGACGACCCATGTCAGCAGCTCAGCCATTATCGGCATTGGCCTGCTCAAAGGCCTGAACAACGTACGCTGGACGACCGTGCGCGACATGGTCCTGGCCTGGGTGGTGACGCTGCCAGCTTCGGCTCTCTTGGCCTGCCTTGCCTATCTCATCCTCAGCAGACTGCGCTAATTCACCTTATCCCTACAGATGAATAGGCCTATCGAGGCTAAGGGTTCATTCAGCCAATACATATTGAGATATCTATATGCGTTGGTGAATAATGCACCCTTTGTTTGACCTCATCAGAAGGAGAAAGATGTGAAGAAGCCGTGCTCTCTAGCAAGACCGCTGCTCTCAGCCCTCATGGGGCTGCTTGTATTGTGGCAACAAGCAGCCCCGGCCCACGCCGACCAACTGCCCTTTCCCGAGCCGGCCAACGAGAATGCCTACGCGGTCCCGATTGAAAATCTGCGGTTGCGAGTGTGGGCACAGTATCGAGTCTTGTACAACGCGAGCAACATCCCCAGTGGCGTGAATAGTGGCAGTCTCCCCTCAGCCGGCACAGGCCCAGGGAAGCTCAATTTCGGAGATACCACGGGCTATGACTTTTTGCGCCAACGTATGCGGCTAGCCTTCGATATTCAGCAGAAAGATTCGGACAACGTCGGCGCCTACATGCAGCTGGAGTATCGAGGTGGGTTCGGTGGCTCCAGTCCAGCGGCTAGTGACCCCCGAGGGGAAACGGGAGCGAACGCTGACGGAACCGCCAACGCCTTCAATCGACTCCAGGCCCGCGGGGTACGTTACGGCTATGTCTACGTCACGCCCATCGAGAATCACACATTGGTCGTGGGCATCCTGCCGACGATCGATCAGGTTGGACGCGTCTTATGGGATGGTGAGTGGGATTTCAACGTGGGAGGAGCGGCCCTTGGCGGCAAGGTCAGTGACGGCGACTACCGGCTCGGCTTTTACCGCATCGCCTCAGATCTCAAAGCCGGCACTATCGGCCAGGGGTTTGGGAAAGACGGCGATATGTGGGTCGCCGACTACAACAAACCCCTCAAACTCGGCGCCTACGATTTGAAGGTCGGTGGGCACTTCTATTCGTTGAATTTGGGAAAGACCGAGAATATCAACATCGGCGACACCCATGAAAACTGGGCTGCGCTGACCGCATCGGGCTCGCTCCTGGGCACCGGCGCCTGGAACAGCTATCTGATGGTGAATTCGGGACGGATCGGGACGGGGCTCACAGGAAACAATCACACCGGCTATTCTACGAAATTCGAAGGCGCGGTCCCGATCGGCCCCGCGACGTTCAATCTCTTCGCGCTCTACGCGTCCGGCGACAAGGCCGGCCACGTGACGAATCAATTCACGACCCCGGAAGCGATTTTGGGCACGAACGGATATTGGGGCTACTCACATATTTTCAATGCCAATGCTCCGGGCGATGTGAACGACTTCGGCATTAACCTGAACAACGGCGGCGCGGGACTCTGGACCGTCCAGGGCCAACTCAAGTTTCCTCTCGTCCCGAAATTGACCGGCACCTTGGAAAGCGGCTACTTCTCTGCGGCCCGCTCCCGTGAGTTCGGCACTCGTAGCGGAACGGCCTATATGGGCACAGAAGTCGGAGGCATGTTGACGTACAATCTCGCCAAGAACCTGAATCTCGATGTCGGTGTGGCCAACGCCTTCATGGGCGGGTTCCTTGCCAACCGTACCCAGGCCACAGGTGTCGTTCGGGATATCTACGAAGTCTTTACTCGATTCCAATACGCGTTATAGGACTCGATTCATGAGCGATAATCCGGTGCCAATCACTCGAAAGGAGAAACCCATGAGTGAACTCTCGCGAAGGAACTTTTTCAAGCTGGGCGCCTGTGTCGTCGGTGGAGCCTGTGCGGGAAATGCGTTGCCACAGATCGGACAGTCCTCTGAAGCCGAAGGCCACGCAACCGTAGCCATGACGTTGCCCTATCCCCGAACGAGGCTTGCGAACCTGCAAGAGCTATCGGTTGGGAAGGGCCTGCCTCGAACCTATCCCGACACATCTTCGCCGATCAGTCTTCTGAAGTTAGGCCGTAGGACGGTCAACGGCGTAGGACCAGACCAGGACATTGTGGCGTTCAGCCGCTATTGCACGCACATGGGTGGAGCATTGACCTATCGATCCGAGACCGGGGCTTACCATTGTCCGCTCCACTACGCCATGTTCGACCCGGCAAAAGGCGGTCTTCTCGTCATCGGCCAAGCGACAGATAATTTGCCACAGCTCGACCTGGAAATAGATGCCCAAGGCGACATCTACGCAGTCGGAATCAAGGGGCTAATCTATGGACGACAGACCAACGTGCTGGCCTCGCCAGACGCGAGATAGGAGAGAAGGAGCATCATTATGAGTACGACCCATCATGGCGAGGACCGAGTCCCGGTACCTCCCCGCGACGCACAAGAGTTCACCACCGCCTGCTCCTACTGCATTGTAGGATGTGGGTATCGAGTCTTCAAATGGCCCCAGGGTCAAGAAGGCGGGCCGAGGCCGCATCAAAATGCGTTGCACGCGGACTTTACAACGCAGCAAGCCGAGCGGTCCGGCAAGTGGATATCCCCTTCCATGCACAGCGTCGTCACCGAGCGCGACGGTCGCCGATACCACGTGGTGATCCTCCCGGATTCGGACTGTGTCGTGAATCACGGGAACCATTCCATCCGCGGCGGGACCCACGGCTCGGTGCTCTACGGACCGGATCGGCCGACCGCAGATCGGCTGTCGTATCCACTGCTCTATCGGGGCGGCAGCCAACTGCCGACGACCTGGGAGGAGGCGATCGAACTCGGCGCCCACGTGATTAAGGCGAGCATGGACAAGTGGGGACCTGATGCGATCGCCATGAAATTTTTTGATCATGGCGGCGGCGGCGGGGGGTTCGAGAACAATTGGGCGGTCGGAAAGTTTTTCTTTGCCGGCATCGGCACACAGATGGCGTCGATCCACAACCGGCCCGCCTACAATAGTGAAGTGTTCGCCTCAGGCGATGCAGGCGTCGCCGCCTTGCCGTCGGCCTATCTCGATGCCGAATTGGCGGACACCATCTTCTTGATCGGCGCCAACTCATACGAAACCCAATCCATTTACTTCTTGGAACACATGCTCCCGAATCTCTCCGGCGCAACCATGGCAAAAAAGCAGCATCTGCTGTCCGGAGAGCCGCACCAGCCCGGAAGAATGATCATCGTGGACCCGCGACGGACATCCACCGTAGCCATCGCCGAATCAGTGGCCGGCAAGGACAATGTGCTGCATCTCCAAATCAATAACGGGACCGACATTGCGTTGCTGAATGCCCTCTCACGAATCGTCTATGAACAGGGATGGCACGATCAGGCCTTCATCGCGAACCGGACCGAGAACTTCGATACCTTTACGGCCAAGAATTTGACCCAGGATCTCGACGAGGCTGTTCGCCTCACCGGGATTGGGAAAGACCAGCTGATACAGGCGGCTGAATGGATTGCGAAACCGAAGACCGAAACAGCGAGACGACGTACGATGGTCCTTTATGAGAAGGGATTGATCTGGGGACTGAAGAATTATGAAAACGTCGCCTCGGTGGTAGACCTGGCACTGCTGACCGGGAACCTCGGAAAACCAGGAACTGGGTGCAGTCGTCTCGGGGGGCACCAAGAGGGCTATAGCCGGCCGGCCTATCCGGGGAAGCGACCTCCCGTAAATGTCGACGAGGTGGCGATCAAAGGCGGGGGGTCGAAAGTCTTCTGGGTCGGGGGATGCAACCCTGTCGGCGGCACGCTGAACGCCCAACAGTTCCGGCTTTCGGTGGCGCGGCGCACCGCACTCGTCAACGAGGCTTTCGCTCAGGCCATGGGGGCCACGACACAAGAGAAAGCCGCGGCCATCCTGAAGGCGGTTGAAGCAGGGGGGCTGTTCTTGATCGTCCAGGATATCTATCCCATTGAGACCGCCAAGTATGCCCATCTCGTGTTTCCAGCCGCCCAGTGGGGTGAGATGAATCTCACATCCATCAACGGTGAACGTCGGCTTCGACTCTACCAAAAATTCATGGATGCCCCTGGCGTGGCAGAGCCGGACTGGAAAATCATGGCCATGATGGCGAAGAAGATCGAATCGCTGTATCGTGCCGAAGGTAAGATAGACATGGCCAACCGGTTCGCAGGGTTTGACTGGAAAACCGATGAGGAGGTCTTCCGTGCGGCATCAGTCGGCGTACAAGGCGCGCAGGAAGACTATGGCGAGACGACGTACGCCATGCTGCGCAAGCTCGGCACCAATGGCGTGCAAACGCCCGTGAAGGAAATCAGTAACGGTCTACCGGTGGGCACGACACGGCTCTACGAAGATGGTGGGAAATTTCGATTCATCCCGGCATCGTGGCCGGGATTTCCGGCTCAGGTCCAGCAGCTCATCAACGATCCGCGCTATCCTTTCTGGGTCAACAACGGACGTGCCAACCATGGCTGGCAAACCCTCTACGACGACATGAGAAAACCGCTTGTGATCGGGCGCGAGCCACTGCCCTATGTAGAGATTCATCCGCAGGATGCAGACGGGCTTGGCATCACCAACGGAGACCTCCTCGAGCTGTTCAATCCGTACGGAACCGTCACGGCGATGGCCGTCATGACCGATGCCAACAGACCTGGACACCTATTCATGCTCTTTGAACATCCCAGGGGCTGGCTGAACAGTCTCACGACCGGCTACGTGGACCCGGCAACCACCATCCCCTATTACAAAGGCACCAAAGCCGGTATTCGCAAGGTGGGCGAGATGCCAGGCATCAAAGAAACCTTGAGCTTCATCCCCACGAATCGTGTTTGAACTAAAGCAGGTCGAGCGGTTGTACATCACCAGTTTTGAGGAACGGTTATGTCCCTGTTATTCATCGCAATTCTGTTCGCTTTCACGACTGGTTGTACGACTGGGCAACCTCCAGCCAAAATCATCATGGAAACGGGCGAATTCGTGGTTCGCCTGGAACCCACGCGTAACCTTGGTTCTTCGTCGGGACTCGTGGGCGCCTCGCATCCCGTCTCCTTGACGACAGACCAGGTCAGATTGTTGCTCGCATCAATCTCGGCTCGCATGAAAGTGGGGCTGCTCAGTTCGTTTCTGAGCACACCGGGAACGCCTCGCCTGTTCGACAGAGCTGATCTCGACCGGCTCGTGCCGGCGATTCAAGAGGCTCTGGCAAACGCGACGCCGGATGAAACGGTGGTGTTTCTTCGAACGAGGAATCCACAAGGACCTCGTGCCGAGGTGACGTCGGGCACCCTGTCGGTCCACGATGAGGTCCTCTCAGTCACGCTGTCTAACTTCCGACATCCCGTGCGAACCGCGCCGGCGGATGTTGGTGCGACCGATCGATTGAGCGACGTGCGGGAAACCCTGGGATACGTGCGGACCTCTCCATGGGTCTCCGTCGGCGAGCAAGATTTTGCCCTGTTCTTCGACGACCCAAACTACCAGATGACACTCCGCTCTGGCAGTCTTCTCCGATACCCTGAACGGACATTGGCCCTCGCCTACCAGGCCTATCTGGCGATTCATCAGGATGTTCGAGCACGATTGGCAGAAGTCGAGGAAGCCCTGCAACAGACTCCCGATGGAAAACCGAGAGTAGAGGCCATTGCCGACTTGAAACGAAGAATCGCGGAACTTGAGCGGGCCAATCGTTCACCCGCCTCACGACCACTCGATCCATCGCCAGCGATCAGCTCTCCTGCCTCCATATCCTCAATGAGCCAGCCCCTCTCATCACCAGAGATACAAGGTTCACTACTGGAGGTAATCAAACGTCTGGAAGCGCGGGTCGCCGAGCTGGAACGGCAGGCGCGCGAACAACCTGTTCGGTGATTGGATGGGAACCGGATCAGGCACTTACACCACGTGCGAGACCAGAAACTGACGAATCGATGAAGCTATCTCGTCACGGACTCGTCGAAAAGATCGCCGCCGTTCAGTCGCATCGGACAGGGCTGCCGGGTCGTCGAAACTCCAATGGAGCAGCCGAACGGATCCGGACCAACGGGGACAACTCTCCTTGGCGCGGTCGCACACCGTGATCACATAGTCGATGGGTAAGGCGGTGAACTCCGTCGCCGATTTGGATCGATGCTGTGAGATATCGATGCCGACCTCGGCCATGGCTTCGACCGATCCTGGATTTAGGCCGACCGGATGGGTCCCCGCGCTAAAGACTTCAAATCGATCGCCCGCCAGATGCCGCAACCAACCTTCCGCCATCTGACTCCGGGCCGAATTGCCGGTGCAGAGGAATAGGACCCGTTCCTTCATGCGGCCTCCTCGCGCGTAAACCAATGCCTCGTCCGATTACAGACCCCACAGACCGACAACATAACCGGCACCTCCACCAATACTCCCACTACGGTTGCCAAGGCCGCGCCGGACTCGGGACCGAACAGCGCGATAGCGGTCGCCACCGCCAATTCGAAAAAGTTGCTGGCCCCGATTAGCGCGCCCGGCGCGGCGATCGCATAGGGCACGTGAAACCGATGCATGAGCCCATAGGCCAATGAGACATTCAGATACACTTGCAGGAGGATCGGCACCGCAATCAACGCCACATGAACCGTCTTCCCCATGATGTTCTGGGACTGGAAGGCGAAGATGAAGACCAGGGTGAGGAGCAAGGCCACAATGGTGACAGGGGCGAATTTCGGTAAGAGCACATCGTCAACCCACCGCTGCCCCTGTTGCTGCACGAGCCAGGTCCGGAGTGCCCACCCGATCGCCAACGGGATCACGATGAACACCAGCACCGAATACAGCAGGACATCGAAAGGCACGGACAAGGAAGAGGCCCCACTCACCAGCAGGCCGACAATCGGCGCAAACAACACAAGCATAATGAGATCGTTCACAGACACCTGGACCAGCGTATAGGCAGGGTCCCCGTCCGTCAGATGGCTCCAAACAAATACCATCGCCGTGCAGGGGGCCGCAGCTAGAATGATCGTCCCTGCAATGTACTGATCGGCTTCAGCCTGCGTGATCCAGGCGGCAAAGACGACGCGGAAGAAGAACCAGGCGAAGAGAGCCATCGAAAAAGGTTTGACCACCCAATTGACGAACAACGTAATCACGAGCCCGGTCGGACGCGTCCCGACGTGACGGATCGAGGCGAAATCAACCTTCATCATCATCGGTACGATCATCAGCCAGATGAGGATGGCAATCAGCAAGTTGATATGGCTGCCTTGACCGAACTCCATCGTCCGCAATGACTGGACAAGACCTGGTGCCGCCTGCCCAAGCACTATGCCCACGATCATGCAGAGTGCGACCCAGATCGTCAGATACCGTTCAAAAGGATTCAGCTGCTTCTCGACTACCGGCAGCATTTTCATCAGCCTCGTCTCCATCGACTTGACGACTAAGTCATCAAGAATAATTGATTTATTAAACGAAAAAAATGCTAACAGCGCGAGCTAGGCCGAACTGTTTTCCTTGTTGTCTTGAGCGAGCCGACAAGCTCTTCAAGCTCCTCAACCGCTTCGCAATTGATGGCGTAATAGATCCAGCGGCCTTCCGGGCGATCCAGAATCAGGCCTGCGTCCTTGAGCACCTTTAAGTGAAAAGACAGACGCGATTGCCCGGTCTGAAGGGCATCGGTCAGTTCACAGACGCACCGTTCCCCCTCCTTGAGCTGATCGAGAATATCCAGCCTGGTCTCATCTGCCAGCGCATGGCACAGCTCGGCGGTTTTGGCTCGATTCTTCCCCGACAGCATAGGCATCCCTTCTTATACATCAATAATTCATGATGGGTCAACGGGGGAGAATCCTGATTGCGTAAACTTCTGGCAGTCTGCTAAGGTGACCACGATAGACTTCCTTCGCAATCATCACCGGACACATACCTCACATGGTTTGGGACCCCAAAGATCCTTGGAGTAAGAAGAGTGACCCGCTTGAGGATGCCCTCAAGCAGGCCCAATCGCAATTCAAGAATCTGATGCCCTCGAGCGGCTTCAGAAACGTCGCCCTCGCCGCCTTGGTCGTCTTCCTCGCCTGGCAAAGCGCGTTTATCGTCGCCCCTGATGAGGAGGGCGTCGTGAAGCGGTTCGGCGTCCCTGTCCGCACAGTGGGACCTGGCCCCCATGGGAAAATCCCTCTGATCGAAACCGTTCTGCAGCCAAAAGTTGAAAAACTCCACCGTATCGAGGTCGGGTTCCGCACGGATCGCCAAGGCCGTCAACAGATGCTGGCGCAAGAAGCCTTGATGCTCACCGGCGATATGAACATTCTGGCCATTGAATTCATCGTGCAATACAAGATTAAAGAATCGGCGAATTATCTCTTCAGCGTCGCGGAAATCCATGAGACCATCGGCAAAGCGGCCGAAGCCTCCATGCGGGAAGTGGTCGGCAAGAGCAAGATCGACGAGGCCTTGACGACCGGCAAAGCGCAGATTCAGCAGGACACGTTGGTCCTCCTCCAATCGATTCTCGACCAATATCACGGCGGCGTCCAGGTTGCCGCCATCCAGCTTCAAGATGTGGATCCTCCCGAAGCCGTGGCCGCTGCGTTCAAGGACGTGACCAATGCGAAAGAAGATCGGGAGAAACTGATTAACCAATCCCAGAGCTATCGCAACGACATTCTCCCCAAAGCCAAGGGCGAAGCTGCGCAGGTGGTGAACCAGGCCAAGGGCTATGCCCAGGCTCGACTCAATCGTGCACAGGGTGAAGCCAACCGCTTTGTGGCGACGCTGAAAGAATACAATCAAGCCAAAGACATCATCAGCAAGCGGCTCTATATTGAAACGATGGAAGAAATTCTCCCGAATATCGAGAAAGTTATCATTGATGGCAAGGGCGGCGATCGTGTGCTGCCCTACCTTCCACTCGAACGGCTCAAAGCCAAATCCGGTGCCACCGCTGAGGAGCAGAAACCATGACCAAGCAGGGATTCATCATTGCACTCCTGGTGGTCGTCATTGGACTATTTATCTTAGGAGCCTCACCGCTCTTCATCGTGGACATCACCCAGAACGCGATTGTGGTCGAACTGGGAAAACCCAAGCGCAATATCACAGAGCCAGGCCTCTATGCGAAAGTGCCGTTTATTCAAGAGGTCACGTACTTCGATAAACGTTTGCTGGATTACGACTCGGACCCCCAAGATGTGATCACGCAAGACAAGAAGACCCTCTTGCTTGATAACTACGCCAAATGGCGAATTGTTGACCCCCTAAAAGTTTACCAGAACTTTCAAAGCCAACGGGGAGCCTACCAGCGCCTGCACGACATTATTTACTCGGAACTCCGTGTTGAACTCGGACGCCATGAGCTTCTGGAAATCGTCGCTACCGGTCGTCACGACCTCATGAAGATCGTGACCCAACGATCGAATGAGAAGGCCTCCGCCTATGGGATCGAGATTCAAGATGTAAGAATCAAGCGCGCCGATCTCCCTGAGCAGAACGAAAAGGCTGTGTTCGCCAGAATGCAAGCCGAGCGAGAACGGCAAGCGAAGCAATACCGTGCAGAAGGCGCTGAGGAAGCGCAAAAGATTCGGTCTGAGGCAGAAAAAGACCGTGAGATCATTCTCGCGCAGGCTTATAAAGAATCTGAGGAGCTTCGAGGCGCAGGAGATGCCAAGGCGTTCAAAGTCTACGCGGACGCCTACAGACAGGATCCGAAATTTTTCGAGTTTACCCGTTCTATGGAAGCCTACAAGAAAGCCTTCAAAGATAAGTCAACCCTGGTGGTAAGTCCTGATTCAGAATTCTTTAGGTTTCTCAAGCAGCGCTAGGCTTCAGGCCAGGCCCACAACCTCGCCCGTGGCGGGATCGAATCCAATCCGTTCTCCTGCCGGCTTCTTCGGCAACCCCGGCATCAGTTGAATGCCGGAACAGACCGCCGTAAGAAACCCGGCTCCTGCAAGTAGTCGCACCTCCTTGACCGGCAACGTAAACCCTGACGGACGCCCCTTCAACGCCGGATCGTGCGACAGCGATAACGGCGTCTTCGCCATACAGATCGGTAGCTGATCCAATCCAAGCAGCTCGGCCATCTCAATGTCTCGCTCGGCTGTTGCATCAAACGACACGTCAGAGGCTCCATACATCTGCGTAGCAATGGCCTGAATTTTATTTTTGATCGGCCAAGCAACCTCATAGAGATGCCTGAATGTAGCCCCTTTCTCTGTGGCCCTAACCACCGCCTGCGCTAACGCCTCAGCCCCTTTCCCACCATCGGCCCAATGGGTTGAAACTGCTGCATCCACCGCACCGACCTCTCGGGATCGCTCTCGAACCCACTCCAGCTCCGCCACCGAATCGTCGCTGAAGGCATTGACCGCCACCACTACAGGGACTCCATGAGCTTTTACGTTCGCAATGTGCTGTTCCAAGTTTGCAAAGCCTTTGACCAAAGCCACTTGATTAGGCCCGGTCAACCCGGACGGAAGCGGTGTCCCGACCTTAACCGCTCCACCCCCACCGTGGAGCTTGAGTGCGCGGAGCGTCGCCACGACCACGGCTGCTGCAGGCTTAAATCCAGAAAGACGGCACTTGATGTTGAAAAACTTTTCCGCACCAAGATCGCTACCGAATCCAGCCTCTGTGACGACATAATCCGAGCAACGTAGCGCGATGGCATCGGAAAGAATCGAACAATTCCCATGGGCGATATTGCCGAATGGACCCGTATGCACAAACGCAGGCGTTCCCTCCAGCGTTTGAACCAAATTCGGCAGCAATGCTTCTCTCAGCAAAACGGCCATAGACCCGGCGCAGCCGAACTCTTCTGCCCGCACTGGCTTGCCATCTGTTGTATACCCCACGATGATCTGCCCGAGCCTCCGTCGTAAGTCTACTTGGCTCGATGCTAACGCGAGTATCGCCATGACTTCAGAGGCTTCCGTGATCACAAACTGGCCGATGCGACCAGCCGCCCCCTCCCCCAGTGAGACCTGCCTGAGCGCACGATCACTCACTCCTAACGTCCGAGGCCAGGTGATCCGATTCTGGTCCACATGAAGCGCATTCCCATGAAACAGATGATTATCAATAAATGCCGACAAAAGATTGTGGCTGGCAGAGACCGCGTGGGCATCGCCGGTCAAATGGAGGTTGATCTCTTCCATCGGAAGGACTTGCGCACGGCCTCCCCCTGTTCCTCCGCCTTTGACCCCGAACACCGGCCCCAATGACGGCTGCCGAAGCGTGACGGCAGTTCGATGGCCGAGGCGCGACAGACCCATGGCAAGCCCAATAGACGTGGTCGTCTTGCCTTCACCGAGCGGGGTCGGGTTGATGGCGGTCACGAGTACATACTTACCTAGTCGAGCTGATTTGAGGCGAGCAAGTGCATCGAGCGAGACTTTTGCCTTTAGTTTTCCATAAGGGAATAGCTCGCCGGCCTGGAGACCAAGCTGATCGGCAACATCCTGAATGGGGCGCGCCTTCACCAATCGATTGATCTCAATATCTGTCATAAGTGGAGTGGCACAATAGATGACTACCGCCACAATAGCGCGGCAGTATAACACAGGAGTTTAGTCAACTCGGTAGGGGATCTTGAGGAGGACTGAGCTTCGTCTGGCCTCGTCATGAGCTAGATGGTTCATAACGAGACCCCTGATCGAAACCGGAAAGACTAGATAGCTATTCGAGGATATACCGAACCGGGTCAAGCGTCTGGCCATACACTTTGACCATATAGTGCAAGTGGGGTCCGGTGGCTAGTCCGGTGCTACCGACTAATCCAACGACTTCCCCACGTTTCACACGCTGCCCCTCTTTGACTAAAGATTTGGCCAAGTGCCCATACAGGGTTTCAATACCGAACCCATGATCGATTTTTACGAGATTTCCCAGCTTTGGGTCGAATCCAACTGTTGTCACGCGGCCTTGAGCCGGAGCCTGAACTGGAGCATTCGCAGCAGCACCAATATCCAATCCATCATGCCACGCAGGCTTTTCAGTGAATGGGGAAACCCTTGGTCCAAACCCAGACGTCACCCACCCCTTTACCGGCCAAATGGACGGAGTCGCTGCCCAACGAGAAGACTTCTGCTCGGCAGCCAAGGATAACTCTTGAAGGAATTGCTCCTGAGTCGTCGCCTCTTTCGATAACCAGTCAATGCCATCCTTGATTGAGACGATCATCTCCTGCTCGGTGAGACCACTTGGATCAACAAGATGGCTCGTTTGTCCAGCGGGAGTATTCTGATCCGTTTCCACCAAACTTGGGCGCTGAGCCCCCTCATCCCTCTTGAGAGTCTTCTCAGCAGAAGATAGAGCATTGCCATCGGGAAGGGGGCCATCCTCACCACCTCGGCCATTCGCGACATCCCCCGCCTTCGGAGCCTCGATTCCCAACATGACACGAAGTCGCTGATTGACCTCCTTCATGCCCGTTATGCGCTTCTTCAGATCATCGACGGCTCCGGAAAAGGCGGCTGTCTGTTCCCGTGCGCTCATCGCTTCTGCGCGGAACGCTGAGAGCTCCCAGACCTCACCAGTTCTGATCACATAATGTGAAATGATCAGTATGTCGGCTAATATGAGAATTGCTCCGACAATCAATAACTTACTGACAAATTTGCGTGGAAAACTAAACCGGAGAGGCTTGGCTGTTGAGCCACGAAAGATTACGACGGTATAGGCATCGCTATTTTCAGTACCGTTTACTTGTCCCATAACCTTCCCCCCTGCTGAATGGGCTCCCCCAGCTGTCCAAGATCGTCCTCGGCGAGTGTACCTATCCAGGTTGCTTCGGTCAACCCCTCACATTGACTATGAAAAAATACTCAATATAAGCAATTAGATACGAGTCTCTCCCCGCACCAAACTCATATACTGATCGAGGCCTGCTCCGACCTCCAACGCCACGATCTCAGGAGTTTCATAACTATGTATCGCCCTAATCGCCTTCTCGAGTGCCTGGTACCGAAGCTCTGTGGATTTCAGCATCAGGAGCGTTTCCCCTGATTTGATAATTTTTCCGTTCCACCGATAGATCGACTTGATACCGGGGATGACATTCGCACAGGCAGCCAGCTTGGCACTCACCATTTTCTCCCCGATCCTTACCGCTTCTTTCTGACTTGCTGTTGTCACCAAAACAATGAGGACCTTTGTTGGGATTTTTTTCATAGGGGAAGCGACCCTTGCAAGATACCTTTATCCTCCCTCTCCAATATATTTTCCTCGCTACTGATGGCCTGATAACGCAATTTCTGGACCAGCCATATAGGCAAATACTTACTTGTGCATATTTATCAATGTGTTGCGAAAATCAATCGAGCAAATTTCAATATCCAGCCTCCTCAAATCGTGTCGCCTAGACCACATAAAGACAACGAAGCAACAAAAATGTACAGTTACTTATCATCCTTGTTCAAATATAATCGGATATCGCCCATTAACGACCCCACCAGTAAGAGGAGGCTCCGGTTGGTTGGACAGCCTAGGCCATTCCTTAAGTGGTGCCTGGCAGGTTGCTGACTACGCGGCCGTGAGCCGTGTCGTCAGATTGTCAGAGTACACCTGGTCAGGCGTCTGGCCGTCAAGCGCCTGA
>JANYAJ010000277.1 GCA_025361385.1 Nitrospira sp. | reverse complement strand
TGAGTCTGCACGCGACGTGGGCGATCAAGCGCTCATGGATCTCGATCGTGAGTTGGGCATTTCCTTGATGGAAATGCGCAATCGCCGTCGGCAGGCTATCGATGAAGCGTTGACGCGGTTGACCGAAGGCACCTACGGCATTTGCGCCGAATGCGGTGTGGAGATCAGCGAACGACGATTGGAAGCCGTGCCCTTTGCGAAGCTCTGTGTCGAATGTCAGTCGAAAGAAGAGCTGCTGGAGAAAATTGAGCGAGAAGAAGACCGGGACTAGTCGATCTTCCACGCGATCGGTCTAGTGCCTCCCCTCTCCGGATGCTGAAAAAGTCCGCCAGCCGGGAAACGATGAGCGGTGAGCGATGAATGATGAGTAGTGACATGCTTACACTTCCCCATTCTGCGTTCATCGTTCATCACTCATAGTTTAGTTGTCCGCTCGCTGCGGCCTTGCTGGACGAACTTTTTGAGCATCCTGACCGGTCTTCTCCCATTATCCCATACGCGCGGACCATTGAGTTTTCACCCTGCCACAATGGTCCTTTCACTGCCTGCTGGTTGTTCTCTCGTTAGGCGAGCCTCGCGTTCTGTGACCACCCTTGGTATTCTGCGTCGTATGTGGGAGTGGGTGTAATGAGGCCACCGAGTCATCGAGCGGTCGTGTTGGCAAGCGGAGGGTTAGATTCCACCGTCACCGCGGCGATCGCCAAGGATGAAGGGTGCGAGCTCTTCTTCCTCACGATCGACTACGGACAGCGCCATGCCGTCGAGGTGGAGCGGGCTCGGCAGGTTGCCGCCGCCTTGGGCGCGGCGAGCCATCTGGTGATGCATCTGGACCTGCGTGCCATCGGCGGGTCGGCGCTGACAGGCCAGGAAGCCGTGCCCAAGGATCGAGCGGGTCACGAACGCAGTCAGGGCATTCCGGTCACCTATGTGCCAGGACGGAACCTCATCTTTCTCTCGATTGCAGCCGCACATGCGGAAGTCGTCGGCGCATCGTGCATCTATTTTGGAGCGAACGTGTTGGACTATTCCGGTTATCCGGACTGTCGGCCTGAATTCATTCGCGCATTTGAAGCGGCGGTAAAGGAGGGGACGAAAGCCGGCGTGGCAGGACAGGCGCTTCATGTCAAAGCTCCCTTGCTGATGCTGACGAAAGCAGACATCATTCGGCGGGGCATCGAACTGCATGTGCCGTTTCACCTGACCCATAGCTGTTACGACCCGGTCGGTGAGCAGGCGTGCGGTCGATGCGATAGTTGTGTGATCCGGCGGGAAGGGTTTGCGAAGGTTGGGGTTGTGGACCCTGTCTCATATGCGATAACCTCAGGATGTTGAAACAGGCGGCCAGCGTCGTTCTCGCATCGCTCAGAGGCTCAACGTACCGCAAGGGTACGCCTCGCCTCTTCGCTCGCTGCGGCCTTGCTGTTCATCCTGTTTGAACATCCTGTAGGAGTCTGAAGCCTGTGTCGCCGGAAGAATTTTTCATGTATCTCACAATTGGTCTGATCGTGCTTGTGCCGATCGGTGCCAGAATCTATCGCCGAACGACGCTGCACCGTACGCAACAGATGCTGCGCGATCAGTTTGGACAACAGAAGGGGCCGGACCAGCGGTCTTGATGGCATGACAACATCACGGTCTCATATTGGAATGTGGCTGTTCTTCGTGGGCCTTCTCGTAGCCTGCGATTCCTCGCAACCCAAGCAAGCGGTTGGAGGGGCTCCTGTACCAATGGAATTCCAAGTCGGTGAGGCAAAGTTCACCGCCAATTGCGTAGCCTGCCATGGGAAGCAAGCGGCGGGGACCGACCAGGGACCTCCGTTGGTGCATAAGATCTATGAGCCGAACCATCATGGCGATGCGGCCTTTCAGCGGGCTGCGGCCAACGGCGTCAAGGCGCACCATTGGGAATTTGGCAACATGCCGAAGATCGAGGGCGTGACGGCTGATGACGTCGATCAGATCGTGAAGTATGTCCGGTGGCTCCAACGCCAGGCCGGCATCCAATAGACCCGCCTCTCTCGTTCCTATCTGTCGTTTGACATTCCAAATATCAGGTTCGTAAGGTAGCGCGTAGGTTGCTGCGTGGGTGCCAACTCATCTTATTGAGGCCGTCACTGTGTGAGGGCCTACACCAGAGGAGGCGGTTATGATGCGCTCAGTGAGAGGGGGGCTTGGAGTATCGGCGGCGTCTATATTACTTGTAATGTCTTCCGCTTGTGCCTTAGTCGCGGTCGATGCAGGGCATGAAGGGGTGTTAGTCGAGAAGCCGTTTTTCTTCGGTCATGGCGGGGTGGATCCCATTCCGATCAAGACCGGCCGAGTGGCCATCGCTCCGACCACGCAGATCATCGATGTCGAGGTCCGTCCCATTCAATACTCGGAGCATTTCGATATCATTTCTTCCGAGAACGCGCCCGTGTCGTTCGATGCCTTCCTCATCGCCAACGTGATCGAGGGGCGCTCGCCTGAACTGATTAGCAAATATGGTCCGAACTGGTATGCCAATAACGCCAAGGAAGCGTTCCGCACATTCGTCCGCGAAGAGGTGCAGAAATACCCCCTCTTTCAATTGACGACCGACCCGACCACGAGACAAAAACTGCAAGATGCCATTGCGAAAGAAGTCCAAACCAAATTGATCGAGAAGCAGGGCATCCCGGTGCGGCTGAACCGTGTGGTCGTCGGGAGTATCTTGCCCCCGAAGGGCGTCGTGGAGCAGACGACGCAGACCATCATCCAAGAGCAGCGCAAGATCACGATGGTGGAGTTCCAGAAAGCGGAAGAGTCGCGCGAGAAAGCGGAGCGGCAGCGCGGCATTGCCGACCGGGCGTACCGTGAATCGCTGGGATTGACGGCCGTAGAGTTCGTCGATTTGCGCCGCATCGAAGTGCAAAAAGAAATCGTCCAACATTCACCCGCCGCCCTCACCGTCATCATGGGTCTTGAGCGTATCGGGATCAACATGCCGCCACTCGCAGGGGGCCAGTAAGGCGAAGTTCAGATTCTGCTGCTTTGTCTCTTTCTTGTGGTGAGGGTTCGGGCGGGCAAGTCACCTGGTTTGCCTGCCCGCGCTCTTCTCCTCCCAGTATGAATTCAAGATAACGTTCTGGACATTGTATGAATGGATTGCTGCGCGACGTGGCTGGGTCCGAAGACGTTTCCGCCGGAACCTGTGGACTTGGCGTATGTGCGGTACTGCTTGGTTTGCGGACGAAGAGTCTTATGGGATCTCGGAGAGGGCCAGAGCAGACCCTCGGATCTGAACCGTCGGCAGTCCACGTACAGAACTGGCAGCCTCAATGAGCAGCGCCCGTTCTTCGTCCGTGAGACGATGAAGGTCCCCTCCCTCAAAGTACACCAGGGCCTTTAAGCTTTCGCTGGGCTGAAAGGCAGCCCCATAGAGGGCGCGAGCACCGGCAAGCCCCTGAGAAAGATTGACTCCAGCGCGGATCATCGCGGCAATGTCTTGATAGTCTTTGGCCTCGATCCGTTGCAAGATGACTTTCAACTTGGTGGCCATTAAATCATCGAGCGCCGCAACCTGTAGCATCCCATCACCCGTCAACTCCGGCTCATCCACCCGCCCAAACGACAGCGTGCCAAAGAAAGAGATCTTCACCGGTCGATCATTCGGGGCACTCGGAAGGACGAGGACTGTCAGGGTATCGTGGGTGTCTTGAAGGACTGTGGCTCGATGAAGAAACGGAAAGAACGCAGCCAGTGCGGCTCGATTCAACGGCTGGTCCGTGAAGAAATCGAAATCGACCGAAGCACGGTGCCCGAGCCGCAACGCAATCGCCGTCCCGCCGTAGAGCACAAACCCCATTCGCGGTGCAGGACGAAGCGCAGGCCATAACAGTCGCTGCGCAGCCGGCAAGATCTCGAGGCAGGGCGTGAAGGTGCGGATCATGCGAATGTCCGTATGGGCATGGCGGGCACATGGCCCGGCGCAGCCAGCCCCAGGCGATAGTGCCAATAGGCCCATGAGCGGGGCGTGAACTGACCGATTTCGGCATGCGCTAACACGGTACGGAGATAGTCGTCCCCTGCCAATGTGGCCAGCGCCTGCACATCATCGTAATCGCCGATATTCATCACCTGGGCCACAACGCGTTCTGGCATGGTGATCGCAACATCCGGTGTCGTCCACCAGATGTATGTGCGCGCAAAGCGCGTGAGAGCTGTGGGATTAAGTGGCGTCATAGAAAAAGCGTGAAGGCTAGGTGATGATCGTGGACAAATCTTACGCCAGAACCACGCGATTGCCAACAAGGTTGTGCATGGGCGGAGCTATGCAATTCAAGATTTTCAGGGGCCGATCGCTGAGCAGGGCCTGCACCGACTTCATCGTTGTTCTCGATAGCTGGTTGCACCCTGTGCCTCGTGACAGATTTTTTACAGGTGTCCCCGTCGTTTTGTCCTCGCAGGTCGTTTTCCTCCAAGCCACCACAGAGGCCTTCTCGATGGGCGTCCCGCCATGTCACATCGCCCTTGCGCCGTACGTCATCAGTGATCAGCTCTTAAGAATCCGCCCCTTGCCCCTTACGTTTCACCTGTCACGTCTCACGTTCCCTGAAAGGCGGGGTGCTTTCCCGCGAAGAAAGGGGTATTCTTCCGCGCAATGGTCGCATCGACTGCTGGCCTGTTTGCTGACATTTCGGACGGATCACTCAGCGAGGCCTATGATCTCTGGATGAATGTATGCTTGTGAGACCTGATCCCATATTCTTCTTGTGCCCCCAAGGCTCGCTGAAACCGTAATGTCGCTTCACCCTGACTTTCCAGCCTCGCCGTACTCGCCGCTCATCCCCGAACAACGGTGGTTTCCCGCTGACGAAGCACTCCGCAGCACGGCCTACGAGAAGCTGCTCCCGCCACTCGTGGCGAAGGTGCGGCAAGAGGTCTTCGCATGGCGAACTAACGGATATCCCGGCGCGTCTGCCACCTCAGTGGCCTTGCTCCGCCAGTGGTTCGAGACCGAGCATCTGATCGAAAATGCTGACGGGTCGCTCTCGCCGTTCCGCTATTACTTTGCTCAGCGGGAGGCGGTGGAGACGGTCATCTGGCTGTTCGAGGTCCGCCGCGCCCGCGACAAATACGACCTACTTCGGTTCGATGCGTCGGGCGCGGTGTCCTCCGGCATGTTCG
>JANYAJ010000227.1 GCA_025361385.1 Nitrospira sp. | reverse complement strand
AACCTTGGCTATCCCGCCTCCAATGTCGAGTTTAAGAAGGGGATGGCCGACGCCATGCCGGTGGCGGAGAGCACAGTCGACTTGATCATCTCCAATTGTGTCATCAACCTCGCGCCCGATAAACGGAAGGTGTTTCGCGAGATGTTCCGCGTCGCCAAACCAGGCGGACGATTCACAGTCTCCGATATCGTGGCCGACCAGCCTGTCCCGCAATACCTGGTCCACGATGCAAAGAAATGGGGCGATTGTTTGTCCGGCGCCCTCACGCTCACCGACTACATGGCAGGCATGACCGACGCGGGGTTCGTCGGCATTCATCTCGTCACATCGTCGCCCTGGCAGCGAATCGACGGCATCCATTTTTTCTCAGTGACCTTGACCGGCTACAAGCTGCCCGCGCAACTCCCGACCGCCGCCCCGCGATATGCGACGCTTCGCGGCCCCTTCAGCCGCGTGGTGGATGAACGGGGCACGGCCTACCTGCGCGGGATTCCTCAACCACTGACGCCGGACCTGGCTCTTCTCCTCAGTCAGCCTCCTTTTGACTCCTTGTTTGTCTTCTCGCCCAATCCACTCTGGCTGGACCGGGGCGATCCGCGCTGGGCCTCCGTGGTTCCTTCACAAGACCCTTGCCTGTGGACGGGCGATTTTGCCCTCCTGGCCGGCCCGTTCCTGGAAGCCTGCGATGACGACCACCATCTGTTCCGGCGCGGGGAACCGGTCGAAATCTGCTCCAAGACGCGCAGGGTGCTTGAAACAGAGGGTTATGCCTCGCACTTCGCCATACTCAATCGCGCCAGCGAACCAGCAGCAGGTGACGTTGTCACCTGCTCTTCCGACGGGGGCTGCTGCTGATGAAGACCCCTTTGAGGGCCAAGATGTTGACTCCACGCCAATGCGCCAGGGTTCTTAAGGCCTTGGGCGATGAAACACGGCTGCGTATCTTGGAGTCCTTGCTCATCGGGGAGAAATGTGTGACAGATCTTGTACGGGAATTGAAGTGCGCTCAACCCCATGCCTCCCATCATCTCCGTATTCTGCGAGACTCAGGCCTGGTCGAGGGACATCGGGACGGCAAACAGGTCTGTTACAGGGTTTCTCCCACGATCCAACGAGCCCTAGCCAACAGGCAGGGGCAGGCTCTGAATTTCGGCTGTTGTGAGCTGCGCTTTCCGGAAACAGTCTTGGCCGCAATCAGTCATACGCACTGAAAGGTGACCGATCGCTGAGAAGCGTTCTTGCGCTTTGAGGATACAGGCATGCCGCTCACTCTACTGGGACAACACAACCCTCTCGCCTCCTCGGCTGAGCAGCTCAAACGGCTCGCAGCAGCAACGACGAGCTGCCCTCCCTTCGAACGGCAACTCGATCGCATCGGGCTGCTCCCGCTTCGCGCTACCGGGATCACCGTCTTTCAAATCAACGTCGGCAAACTCTGCAACCAGACCTGCCGCCATTGTCATGTGGATGCAGGCCCCGATCGCACGGAAAGCATGTCGCGTGAGACGGCGGAACTCTGCATGCAGGCTCTCGCCAAGACGGATATTCCTACTGTGGATATTACCGGAGGGGCGCCGGAACTGAACCCCAACTTTCGCTGGCTAGTTGAACAGGCTCGTGAACTCGGTCGCCATGTACTGGATCGCTGTAATCTTTCGGTGCTGCTGATTCCTTCACAGGCAGGCTTAGCCAAATTCCTGGCCGCTCACCAGGTCGAAATTATCGCCTCACTCCCCTCCTATCAAGCCAGTCAAACCGACGCGCAGCGAGGCGACGGCATTTTCGAGAAATCGATCGAGGCGCTGCGTCTGCTCAATCGACTCGGCTACGGCCAGCCGGACAGCGGCCTCGCCCTGAACCTTGTCTACAATCCGGTGGGGGCTTTTCTTCCGCCCAAGCAAGAGGCCATCGAAGCACAGTTTCGTAAAGAACTCCGGGCCAAACATGGCGTCGAGTTCAACCATCTCTATACGATCACCAACATGCCAATCAGCCGGTTTCTTGAGTTCCTCCTGGCGAGCGGCAACTACGAGCAATATATGGAGCGATTGGCCAACGCCTTCAACCCCGCTGCCGCGGCCGGCGTCATGTGCCGCTACACGATCTCGGTCAGTTGGGATGGCAGACTCTATGACTGCGACTTTAACCAGATGCTGGATCTGCCGGTTGACGATGGCGCACCCGCCCATATCCGCGACTTCGACCCGGTGCAGCTCAGTCGACGCCAGATCACGACGCGCAACCATTGCTACGGCTGTACCGCCGGAACCGGCTCGTCGTGCGGCGGCTCCGTCACCACCTAAGGGCTCCAATGGACATCTCCCTGCTCGCCTTTGCCCTCGTCTTTGCGCTCGCTTTTGCCAATGGAGCGAACGATGTCTCCAAAGCGATTGCGACCTTGGTCGGTAGTGGCGTCACCAATTATCGCTCGGCCATCGCCTGGGGCACTGCCTGGACCGTGGTCGGAGCCGCTTCGGCGGCTGTTGTCGCCAGTGCCATGGTCAAGACCTTTAGCCATGGCCTCGTCCAGACCGGCACGATCATCGAACCGGCTGCCACCTTGGCGGTCTTAACCGGGGCGATGGCCTGGGTCCTCTTCGCCTCGCACACAGGCTTGCCTGTCTCCACGACTCACGCCCTCACCGGGGCCATCGTCGGCACCGGCCTCGTCGCCTTCGCCGGAGAAGGACTGGTTTGGTCCGCGATCGGAAAGAAGATCGCCCTTCCATTATTGCTCAGTCCGTTCTTCGCCCTCACCGTCTCTCTCCTGATCCATCCAGCCGTTCGCGCGCTTGCACGAAAATGGGAAGGCGCCTGCCTGTGTGTCATGCCGGCCTCCCGCGCATTAGTGGCTATTGATGTACGCGGGAGCACGAGAACGTTGTTTCAGACCTCAGGCTTCGGTCAGCCGGTCATGGCCGTTCCGTCGCAATGCGACCGTGCCGGATTGCGGGGGTTGGTTGTGGGACTCGATACTATCCATTGGCTTTCGAGCGGGCTTGCGTCATTCGCACGCGGCACGAACGATGCGCCGAAAATTGTGGCCATGCTTCTGCTCGGGAGCGCCACCGCCGCATGGCCCAGCACCTCGTCTCAGCTGGCTGCGTTCGGAGGAGTCGCCATGGC
>JANYAJ010000221.1 GCA_025361385.1 Nitrospira sp. | reverse complement strand
CGCGCACCAGGTGATGGTGGACGGACGCGATGCCCAGGAGGCTCGGAATCGGCGCCCATTCTTCGTTGACCCCGCGATCGCTCAGGATCAAAAACTTATAGCCTTCTTTAATCGCCAGAGAGGCCTGTCGACAGAGATCGTCGACCGCGGCTCCGAGTCCCTCAGGCCCCTCAGCCACCTTGAACAGCATCTTCAGCGTCTTACTCTTAAAATGCGGATCGGCGATCTCGCGAATCTTCTGGAGCTCGGCATTGGTCAGAATCGGCTGTTTAACCCGGATGCGTCGGCAAGACTCCGGATTTTCATCCATCAAATTGGGCTTGGGTCCGATGCTGGTCGTCAGGGACATGACCAGTTCTTCGCGGATCGGATCGATCGGCGGATTGGTCACCTGGGCGAATAGCTGCTTGAAATACTTGAAGAGCAATTGCGGCCGCTCGGAGAGCACCGCCAAGGGCGTATCCGTGCCCATGGACGAGGTCGCTTCCTGCCCCTCCACCACCATGGGGGTGATGACCATCTTCAACTCTTCGACCGTGTAGCCGAACGCCTGCTGGCGCTGGCGGATCGTCGGGTGATCCGGCTGCGGCACATTACTGGGATCGGGCAACTCATCAAGCGAAATCCGATACTGCGTGACCCAGGACCGATAGGGCTTGCGGCTGGCGATCTCGGCCTTCACTTCCTCGTCATCGATGATGCGCCCCTTCACCGTATCGACCATGAACATCCGGCCAGGCATGAGGCGCCCCTTTTGCCGGATCTTCTGAGGATCCATCGGCAACACACCGGCTTCCGATGCCAAAATCACCAGGCCATCCGTCGTCACTTGATACCGGCAGGGACGCAGGCCGTTGCGATCGAGCGTCGCGCCGATGAACTTGCCGTCGGTGAAACAGACCGCCGCCGGACCGTCCCAGGGCTCCTGCATCGCCGCGTGATACTCGTAGAACCCGCGCCGGTCGAGATCCATTTGCGGATTCGCCACCCAGGGTTCGGGAATCAGCATCATCATCACATGCGGGAGAGACCGGCCTCCCATGGTCAGGAATTCCACGGCATTGTCCAAACAAGCCGAGTCGCTCTGCTGCTCGGACACGATCGGGTAGAGCTTGGCTAGATCCTCGCCGAACAATTCAGAGTTGAGCCGGCCTTGCCGGGCGCGCATCCAATTCACGTTGCCCTTGAGCGTATTGATCTCGCCGTTATGGCAAATGTAGCGATAGGGATGGGCCAGGGGCCAGGTGGGGAACGTGTTCGTACTGAAGCGGGAATGGACGAGGGCCAGCGCGCTCGTCAGGCGCTCATCCTTCAAGTCCTGGTAGTAGGCCGACATCTGCTCCGGAAGCAGTAATCCCTTGTACACAATGGTGTTCGCCGACAGGCTCGAAATGTAGAAGTAGTCGCGGCCCTGAATCGCCGATTCACGAACGGCCTTTTCCACCCGCTTGCGAATGACATAGAGCTTCCGTTCAAACTGCCCTTCGTTGAGAACATCGCGGGCGATGAAGACCTGCCGCATAAAGGGCTCGGTGCTGCGGGCCACGGGGCCGATCGCATCGCTCTTGACCGGCACATCGCGCCACCCGAGGAGCCGAGCGCCCTCCTCGCCGATAATTTTACTAAAGAGCGCTTCACATTGTTGCCGCGCATCGACCTGAGGCGGAAGAAAAACCATCCCCACGCCATACTCCCCGGCATTGGGTAAAGAGACCCCCACATCTCCCGCTGCACGCTTGAGAAATTCGTGAGGGACTTGGAGCAGAATCCCTGCGCCATCCCCCGTACAGGGATCGCAGCCTTGCGCCCCCCGATGGCTGAGATTCTCGAGAATCTGAAGCCCCTGCTGCACAATCGTATGGGATTTTTGGCCCTTGATGTTGACGACAAAGCCGATGCCGCAGGAGTCCTTCTCCTGTTCAGGGTCGTAGAGGCCTTGCTTCGGTGGAAGCCCGGGGATGCTCATCGTTCGTATCTCGTTAAAAAGGTAGGCGGTTAGAGTCCTAGACGGAGGCTACACCAGAGAGGCAATCGGGATGGATAACCCCGTCACTCACAAGGCTTATTCCGTTCGTCTTAGCTGCGCTCACCTTAATAGAAGGACGATTCTTCTGTCAAGATTCCCCCCTCGCGCCATTGTGCCTTTCCCACGTGCCCCCCAAAGGGGTGATTGGCTTGACTTTGTTTCCCCCTCTGCCCTACCATCCGCCGCATGTCCCAAGGCCCAATCACCTCCACTATCAACAACATGGCGGACGTCTGGGAGGCGTACCGCGATGAATTGGACGGTGTGGAGCGCCAGGTCCGAACGAACCTCGACTCCAGTGTCGCACTCGTCAATACCGTTGCCGCCCATATCCTGAACAGCGGCGGAAAACGAATCAGGCCGCTCTTACTCCTCCTCTCTGCCCGTCTCTGCGGCTATACCGGCCACGACCATCACCAGCTCGGCAGTCTGGTGGAGTTCATTCACACCGCAACCCTGCTCCACGACGATGTGGTCGACGATGCGGATATCCGCCGAGGCCAGCGAACCGCCCGAAAAATCTGGGGCAACCAAATCAGCATCCTCGTCGGCGACTATCTCTATTCCAAAGCCATCTGCCAGATCGTCGACTTCCGGAGCCAGGGGATCAACGAAGTGCTCGCCGAGGCCTGCAAGAAGATGGCAGAAGGCGAAGTGCTGCAGCTCTATTACAACGGCAACCCCGCCATGCCGGAATTGGAATATCTCAAAGTGGTCGAACACAAGACGGCCGGCCTGATTGCCGCCTCCTGCCGCATGGGCGCCATTCTCGCCGACGCCACAGAGGCCCAACAGGACGCACTCTTCCGGTTCGGCCAATATCTCGGGATGGCATTCCAAGTCGCCGACGACACACTCGACTACACGGCGAATGGCGAACGGTTGGGCAAGACGCTGGGGCAGGACCTCCGCCAAGGCAAAGCTACGCTGCCGCTGTTACATCTGCTGCGTCATTGCTCCGAGCAGGACCGGCAGATGATCATCGACCGCATGGAAACCAGGACGCTGACGGAGGAAGACCTCGGACGGCTGATTCGCCTCATGGAAGAATTCGGCTCGATTGCCCATGCCATGGATCGCGCACGAACCTTCGTGACCTCGGCTCAGCAAGAACTCAGTCAATTCGAAGGCAGTACGGCCAAGCGAGCGCTTTCGGTCGCCGCCGACTACATGGTTACCCGCGATCGATAGCCGTTCCTCCCGCGTATCCCACGCCATGAGGCGTGGGAAGGCACCGCGGAGCATGAACGGCTCCATTCTTCTGGCCGTTGCGCCGCAACGGCTTCAACCACTTACGGAGTAGAGGACTTCGCCATGTCGACGATCATCCCGTTTCACGGCACCAGGTACAATGCAACGGTTGTTGGCAATGTGAAACAGGTGGTCGCGCCACCGTACGACATCATCGATGCGGCCGGACAGAAGGCCCTGCACGATCGCCATCCGCAGAACATCATCCGCCTGGAACTCGGCCTCGATCAGCCGGGCGACGGTCCGACGCACAACCGATATACCCGCGCCGGATCGACCCTTCGCGACTGGCTCGCGAGCGGGGCGCTCAAACGCGATACGCAGCCGACCCTCTACTATCATACGATCGAATACCTGCCGCCCTATGCTCCAGCCGGTTCGCCAACGAAGACCCTGAAGGGATTTCTCACCACCGTCAAACTGGAAACGCTCGACTCGGGCCACATCTACCCGCACGAGAATACGCGCTCGGCGGCGAAGACCGATCGGCTGAATCTCCTCGAAGCCTGCAAGACCAACTTCAGCCCCATTTGGTCGCTCTACTCCGACCCTCAGAATACGGTCCTAGGGCTGCTGGAAGCGGCGGTCAAAGGAAAGCCGGCTGATATCGACTTTCGCGACGATATGGGATTCCGTCAGCAACTCTGGGCGGTAACAGACCCAGCCGTCGTCACACAGGCAGTCGATACACTCCGCAGCAAGCCACTGTTCATTGCAGACGGCCACCATCGTTACGAAACCGCGTTGAACTATCAAAAGCTCCGCCGGCAACAGGCCGGGGCACCGGTAGGCCTCCAGCCGTTCGACGGCGTGCTGATGCTGTTGACCTCCCTCGAAGATCCGGGCTTGACCGTACTCCCGACGCATCGGGTCACGACGACGGCCCTGCCGTCCTATGATCATGTGCGGGCCTTGCTGGGCGCCACGTTCGATCTGCAGGAATTTCCATTCACTGCGGCCACACAAACAGCCACGCGCGCAACATTTATCGAGACGATGCGGACGAATGGACGCACCCTGCCGGTGTTCGGGCTCACGCTGAAGGGAGACAGTCGCTACATCACCTTGACGCTGAAAGCCTCACATCGCCCGAACGCGCAAGCCTCTCCCCGCACCAAGCTCGACGTGTCCCTGCTCCAACAACTCGTCGTCACGGCACTCTGTCCGACACAACAGGAACAAGAGGCCATCCTCTATACGAAGGACGACCATGAAGCCTTGGATTGGGTCGCGAAGGGAACGGGAACCGGAGCCTTGCTGCTTAACGCCACGAAGGTCAGTGAAGTACAAGCCGTCGCAACGGCCGGCGAACGCATGCCACACAAATCGACGTATTTTTTCCCGAAGCCACTGACCGGGTTGGTCATTAATGTCATGGAGCCGTAAGCCGTCGGCGATCAGCCGCCCGCAATCAGCAAGAAATAGATTCTTCGCTGATAGTTGAAAGCTGAGGGCTTCTTTGCTGGGTTTGCATATGAAGGCAAAAATTCTCATCGTCGACGACGATCCCGACATCGCCACCATGTTGGAAGACCGTCTGCAGGCCTCCGACTACGGAACCGTGGTCGCACGGGACGGGATCGAAGCGCTCGAGCTGGTGGAACAAGAAGCCCCGCACCTCATGCTGCTCGATTTGGATATGCCACGCATGACCGGCCTGGAGGTCCTCAAGCGGCTCCCAAAAGTCAGACCGGCCGAAGATCTTCCCGTGATCGTCATGACCGCCCATGCCTCGATCGATGCCGCCGTCGAAGCCATGAAAACCGGCGCCTACGATTTTCTGACCAAGCCCCTGGACAAGGATCACCTCCTCTTCGTGATCAACAAGGCCTTGGAACGCAACGCCCTCAAACGGCAGGTGGCCTGTCTCAAATCTGAAGTCGACAGCCGTTATGCCTCGATTGTGGGCATGAGCACGAAGATCCGGGCCGTGATGGAGTCCGCTCAGCGCGCAGCCAACTCCGATGCCAGCGTTTTACTGCTGGGGGAAAGCGGCACGGGCAAGGAACTCTTCGCCCGCTCCGTTCACCAATGGAGTCCGCGTCAGGCCATGCCGCTGGTGGTCATCAACTGTGTGGCCCTTACGGAGACGCTGCTCGAGAACGAACTCTTCGGGCATGAACGAGGCGCCTTCACCGGCGCGGATCGGCTGCAAAAAGGCAAGCTGGAGATGGCGGACGGCGGCACGATCTTCCTGGACGAGATCGGAGACATGTCGCTCCCGCTGCAAGCCAAACTCTTGCGCGTGCTCCAGGACCGGGAATTTCATCGCGTCGGCGGCACGAAACTCGTGTCGGTCAACATTCGAGTCATCGCCGCCACGAACAAGGATCTCCGCCAAGCGGTGAAAAACGGTGAGTTTCGCGAGGATCTTTTTTTCCGACTCAACGTCATCAGCCTGACCCTGCCCCCGCTTCGCGAACGAGCCAATGACCTGCCTGCCCTGGCCAAGTTCTTCTTGAACCGGCATGCCAAGGAGGCGAAACGTCCCGGCATGATGTTCAGCCCCGCGGCCATGGACGCCATGGGCCGGTACGGCTGGCCAGGGAACATTCGCGAACTGGACAACGTGATCGCGCGAGCCATCATCTTGAACCAGTCGGACACGATCGAACCGAACATGCTCACGCTCGATGGAATGAGCCGCACCTCGCCGGGCGAACCCCTCCCCTATCTTTCACTCCCCTACCATGAGTCGATGGAAGAACATAGCCGCTACATCATCGAGCGAGCCCTCGAAGAAGCGGAAGGGAATCAGACCAAAGCCGCAGACCGCCTCAAGCTCCAGCGCACCTACCTCGCCCGCTTGATCAAACAGCAGAAAACAAAAGAAGAGCCAGAGTAGCAGTAGCAGGACGCAGTGAGTGAGCAACTGTGAGCTTTGAACGATGAACGCGGAACGCTGAAGCGACGATCGTTTTCTGTTTCATCGTTCAGCGTTTCCAAGCTGGCGGACTTTTTCAACATCCTGCTAGGTGGGTAGCCGTCTCGAGGCAAGAGTAATACGGCCGGCTGATGCATCCTGTTCGGCTTGCGCATAGCGCTCTGGAGTCCCGACATCCGACCAATAGCCGGTACAATCGTAGCCCAACACCGTTTCTCCCCGTTCAATCGACGCCACATAGGGGTCGATGATGGTGGATGCCACACCCTTCGGCACCTCGCGGAGCAGCCGCGTACGGAGCACATGAATTCCCGCAAACATGCGAGGCTGGACCGGCACCTGATCCGGACGGCCACGTCCCGTGATCCGCACAATGCGGTGGTCCTGATCCATCTCGACGAGGCCCCACTGTGCCGCTGCAGGATCTTCGCGTAAGACCAGCGTGGCCATGGCATTGCGCTCTTGGTGAAACGCACAGAGCGCCCCCAAGTCGAGCTCGACGAGGGTATCGGCATTGAGCACCAAGACCGATTCACCGCAAAAGTGCGGCTCGGCCTGCTTCAGCGCGCCCCCCGTGCCCAGAATCACCGGCTCGCGCGAGTAAATGATCCGCAGCCCATACCGAGAACCATTGCCGAGCGCCTGCTCAATCATCGGTCCGAGGTAATGCAGATTGATCACGACATCGCGGAACCCATGCCGCTTCAACAGCAAGAGGTTCCAGACGATCAGGGGAGTTCCCGCAATGGGGAGGAGCGGCTTCGGAATCGAGTTGGTGAGCGGCCTCAGACGCGTGCCTAAGCCCGCTGCGAGGATCATGGCTTTCATGAATAGCCTTCAGCGATCAGCTGTTAGCCATCAGTGGGGGAACATGAATTTTTCCATGCTGACCGCTGATTGCTGACGGCTGACTGCCATCTTCACTGCAACTCAGGCACATACCGGACTATCTGTGCGCGTAACGCGGACAGCTCCGGATACTTCTGGAGATTTCGCCGGACATAGCCCAGCGTACGAGGAATGTCGGCCAGAAACTTGGGATTGCCTTTGACGCGATCGATGTAGACGAATCGCCCGGCTGCTTTGAGGTTACGCTGGATACTCGTGAAATCGAACAGGCGCCTGAAGGCCTCCCGGTTGATCCGGGCTTGCCCGGCGGTTGCCATCCGATCGAGGAAACGATCGATTAACCGGTCGATGAGCGCCTCGTCGAGTTCGATATAGGCGTCGCGCAACAACGAGGCGAGATCGTACGTGGCCGGCCCCATCAAGGCATCCTGAAAATCGATCACTCCCAGCCTCCTGCCATCGACCATCAAATTGCGCGAGTGATAATCCCGGTGAACAAAGACGCGCGGTTGCCCCGCTAATAATTCGGCAATCTTCTCGAATTCTCCGCGAATCGTGCGGCGAGACTCGGCCTCGATCGGTGCGCCCCGCTGCGCCTCGATGCCATACTCGAGAAAATGATCGAACTCCCACATCAGGAGCGGCACATCGAAGCTTCGGTGGAACGCGAGACAGTTCAGATCGGCTGGTGACGTGGCATTCGCTTGCATCTGTGCGAGGGCATCGACCGCCTGCGTATAACGCGCTTCCAATTCCTTCGCACTCGCCTGACGACAGGCGTCCGACAGGGTGAGGTCTCCGAAGTCTTCAAGATAGAGTAGCCCTGCCGCCTGGTCATAATGATAGAGACGGGGAACGGAGACGCCGGCTTTGGATAGATGGGAGAGAATATTCAGAAACGGGAGCTCGGTGACCTGATGTGCCGCCCCGCTGACCGCTTCTTCCGATTGCTTGAAGGCCTCCGCCTCGGCCAACTGCATGAGGATGACAGGACGAACAGCGGCCCCGGTCAACTCGATGCGAAAATACCGGCGGTTGGAGGCATCGCCCGCTAATGGCATAAGGGATTTGAATTGCCCCTGAAAGGGCAGTCGAGATTCAACCGTGGCTGCCACGAGGATAGGATCCGGCAAGGCCAGTGGCTGTTTCGGCGCGGCAGGATCGACAGTAGCCATAGGTTGCGGATTATACTGATGAGACCAACTCTTGTCACGAAATGGATGGAATATCAAGAAGCGCCAGCCGGCGACTCCCTGCTAACGAAGCAGAAGAGGGGATGGAGCCTGATGATCTTCTGTGCTCGCGCAACGCGCGGTCGAGGACTCCCCTCGTTCGATGCGCGCAGTGGAGGGCCACCCCGCCGCATCATTCCGATCTGATGGACCGCCAGCTCACCGCCCCGATAACCGCGCCGATGGTATCGGCCAGCCAATCTTGCCAACTAGACTCGCGAAGAGGGACGAAGGCTTGATGCACTTCATCCGTGATGCCGTAAACCGAGGCCGCCAGAATCGCCAGCACGACTGCCTGCCGGGCGATAGCCGCCCCTGCTGCCCAACGAAACGCCCGGTAGCAAAGCACGGCCAAGATGCCATACTCCACCGCGTGTAAGACCTTGTCGCTCACCTCTTTGAACAAGAACGATGGCAGGTTATCTTCCGGATGCGACTGGGCCGACAGAAAAAAAATCAGTCCGGCATACAGGGCCGCCGGCGCCCAATACCAAAGAACCTGAGCCGTTGTATTTTGCCGAGTTACGTCACACATTAATTTCCTCTCGCTCCATCCCCGACCCTATGCGATACTTATAACGAACAGGTTGCGGAAAGACTATAGAACCATGCAACTGAACTCTGAACGATGAACGCGGAACGCTGAAGCAAAATCGTTTCCTGGCTCATCGTTCATCGCTCACCATTCAGCGTCTCCTGGCTGGTGGACGTTTTCAGCCTCCTGCTAAAGCATTCGACCATGAAGACTGCCCGAATCTGTTTTCTCTGGCACATGCATCAGCCCTATTACACGGACCCGGTCGCGGGGTCTGCCACCATGCCCTGGGTGCGGCTCCATGCCACCAAGGCCTACTACGACATGGCCTATGGGCTGGAGAAATTCCCCTCGATCAAAGCCACGTTCAACTTCACCCCCTCTCTACTACGGCAACTGCACGAAGTCGGATCAGGAGCCGTACGCGACCTCTTTCTCGAACATGCGCAGCGTCCGGCGGCGGATCTTCGTCCGGAAGAAAAAGCCTTTCTCATTCGCCATTTTTTCTCCGCCAATTGGGCCACGATGGTGCGCCCCTACCCGCGTTACCATGAATTGCTCGTGAAGCGCGGAACGGACGTCTCTGGCCGCGAACTGGAACGAGTCGCGCGGCAGTTTTCCACACAGGACCTGCTGGACTTACAGACCTGGCACAACTTAGCCTGGTTTGGCTACGGCACCGTCAGTCGCTATCCGCGCCTGGCCGCCCTGCGTGCGAAAAACCGGGGTTTTACGGAAGAGGACAAACAGGAGGTCTTGGACCTCCAGCTCGTCGCGGTCCGGGAGATCGTGCCGCTCTATCGACGACTAATGGAGCGTGAGCAAATCGAGCTCACGACGACGCCGTTCTTTCATCCGATCCTGCCGCTCGTCATCGATACCGACTTTACTCGACGCGCCAGACCGGACCTTCCGCTCCCCTCACGATTCCATGCGCCGGAAGATGCCGAGACACAGCTACAGCGTGCGGTCGAGTTTCATACGGCCACATTCGGCCGCGCCCCGGTAGGCCTCTGGCCGTCGGAGGGCTCTGTTTGTCCAGAACTGATTCCCATGTTGCCGAAGGTCGGTCTGCGCTGGCTCGCGACCGACGAAGGCATCCTCGCGCGTTCGCTCAACGCAGCCCAGCAACCCTGGGAACGCCACCGGGATCTCTATCAGCCCTACCAGGTCGGGTCGGACGGCCACGACGTCACGATGCTATTTCGGGATCGGGAGATCTCCGACGCCTTTGGATTCGTCTACCACAAAACCACGCCTGAGATGGCGGCCGAGGATGTCCTGCGCCGGCTGCGCCAGATCATTCACGATGCGCCACAGGAACAGGTCACCATCGGAATCGTGCTCGACGGGGAAAACCCCTGGGAGCATTACCACGAGGGAGGCGAGCAGTTTCTCTCGCTCCTCTACAAGGCTTGCTCGACCGGCGCGCTCGATGGCCAGGAAGTCCGCACCACCACCGCGACGATTTCCGACGCGCTCGAAGCCGCGCCAGCCACTCGGCAAGTGAGTCACCTCCATTCTGGTTCCTGGATCAATCAGGACTATAAGATCTGGATCGGCCATCAGGAAGACAATCGGGGATGGGATCTGGTGAGCCACACGCGATCCCGCCTCGCCGAGATTTCTGCGACGCTCCCCTCGGATCGGGCCCAGGCCGCTTGGGATGAGCTGTATGCCGCCGAAGGCAGCGATTGGTTCTGGTGGTATGGAGACGATTTCGATTGCGGCTACAACGAGGAGTTCGACCGGCTCTTTCGCACCCACCTCCGCAACGTCTGGACGATCGCAGGACTGACGCCGCCGGACCTCTTGAATCAGCCGATCTGTCGTCCACGCGGTATGCCGGACACAGATCTGGTGACCGCGCCGCTTGCGTTGCTGAATCCCTCCATCGATGGGCTCGTGACCGACTTTTTCGAGTGGCGCGGAGCAGGGAAGATCACGACACAGCCGCCGCTCGGTGCGATGTGGAAAGCCGAAGGCGTGCTGACCGATATCCAGTTTGGCTGGAGTCTGGACCACCTCTATCTCCGGCTCGATCCGGACGAGCAGTCGCAGCCTCGGCAGGCAGGACTCACGGTCGAGCTGCAGCTGCACACACCCGAGCACCTCTATCGGCTGTCCTGTGCACTCGCGCCCTCAGGGCCAGACCAGTTTATCCTCTCGCAAAAACTGGCCAGCGGGTCGTGGCAGGAGATCGGCCCCTACGCATCGATCTGTCACAAGCAGATTCTCGAGCTGGCTGTGCCATTCAAGGACTTACAGCTTACGCCAGGGCAGGAACTCCGCATGACCATTCTGATCCTGGACCATCGATTGGAAGTGGCACGTTACCCGCAGTACAAGCCGGTGACCTTTCTCGTGCCAGGTCCGGAGTTTGAAGCGGATCTGTGGCGCGTGTGAGGCGAAGAAGTGCTGCGTACTGCGTTATAGTTGTGAAATTGTATTCCGTCTGAGACACTCAGCGCTCAGGACTCAACTCTCAGGACTTTTCATACAGCGACGGAGTATCTATGCCTGATTTACGACGTGATCCGATTGTCGGCCGATGGGTGATTATTTCGACGGAACGGAATGCCAGGCCACACGACTTCGTTCCCCTGCATGCCGCACGACCAT
>JANYAJ010000219.1 GCA_025361385.1 Nitrospira sp. | reverse complement strand
CGAGTGCGGACGACCATCGTCGGTGGCCGGATCGTGTTCGAGGCCAGTCAGGCGGAGGGCTAGTGCCACGTCACTTCCGCTGGGGCCTGGTTTGTTGCCTGACAGGTGAATGGCTGGCATTGGGCATATGGGTCGGCGGATTACTGGTGCTCATCGGGGCGGTCATTCCAGCTGTCTTTAATACGTTCGGTGGGCAGGACTCAGGCGGGTTCTTTCTGACGCGAGCCTTTGAGGGATATAATCGCTTCGTGATCGGGGCGCTGGCAGTCTTGTGTGCCGGAACATGGTATCGTTGGTGGAGTGGGGAGCCGTCGGTGGAGGTCAGCCGGAGTGAGATCGCGGTATTGGTAGGGATGACGGTGATCGCCGGGATCATTATTCTCTGGCTGCATCCACAGGCTGCCTCGCTCCAAGCTCAGGCCTTCGCCGTAAAAGATGAGGTCGCAAGGAAGGCAGCGTTCGAAGCATTTTTCCGTATACATATGCCGGTTCGATCGCTCTATATGGTGAATCTTGTACTGGGAATCCTATTGATAGGAATCAAGGCCAAACGGTCGCTGCATCGGCACGGAGCGCTCACGTGAAAAAAGCGTTATTAGCATTGGCGGATGGCATGCTCTTCGAGGGGCGTGCATTGGGGTATGAAGGGGAGACGGTCGGCGAAGTCGTGTTTAACACGGCCATGACCGGCTATCAGGAAGTTTTGACCGACCCCTCCTATAAAGGACAGATCATTACCATGACCTGTCCCCACATTGGAAACTACGGGGTCACACCTGAGGATATCGAGTCGAGGCGGATCTGGGCCGAAGGATTCATTGTCAAAGAGGCCAGTACGCTCGCCAGTAACTGGCGTAGCAAGCAGCAGCTCCAAGACTATTTACAGGATGCGAAGGTCGTCGGTATCGAAGGGCTGGATACGAGAGCCCTTACGCGCCACTTGCGCGAACATGGCTCGCAGCAGGGCCTCATTACCCACGTTGAGATGGATGCCCGCCGAGCGGTGGAGAAGGCGAAGGCGGCGCCCAGCATCATTGGCCGCGATCTGGCGACCACCGTCACCTGCGAGACGTCCTATCAATGGACGGAGGGATCGGGTGAATGGATTCCTTCGCTCGGCGACAAGCCTCGCGTCGCTGCGACCAGACGTTGGCATGTCGTGGCGTATGATTTTGGGGTGAAACGGAATATTCTTCGCCAACTTGTGGATATGGGCTGTGACGTCACCGTTGTGCCGGCTTCGACTACCGCGAAGCAGGTTCACGCGCTCAAGCCGAATGGGGTTTTTTTGTCGAACGGGCCGGGGGATCCGGAGGCAGTGCAGTACGCAGTCGAAGCGGTGCGGCAATTAATCGGACAGTATCCGGTCTTCGGTATTTGTTTAGGACATCAGATTCTTGGCCTTGCGCTGGGATTCAAGACCTATAAATTAAAGTTCGGCCATCATGGGGCGAATCATCCCGTCATGGATCTCCGCACAAGGCAAGTTGAGATCACGTCGCAGAACCACAACTTCGCCGTGCAAGTCACGCAGCCGATCAGCGCCATTCCAGATCGGCCACCCGTCATCGAGACATCGTTCGGGAAGGTCGCAGTGACACATCTGAGTCTGAACGATCACTCCATTGAAGGATTGGCCTGTGTGGATCGTCCGGTGTTTTCGGTGCAGTATCATCCGGAGGCCTCTCCCGGGCCCCATGACTCGGCCTATTTATTCACCGAGTTTATTCAGCTGATGGAGAAACAGTATGCATAGAATGTGTGTCGCCCTTGGTCGGCTGTGCCTCCTTGCAGCCATCAGCCTGCAATCCGGTTGCATCACGGTCAATCTCATCGAGCCCTCGGGCCCGGTGCAGGAAGTGCAGCTGAGCGGCACGGGCGAGGGCAAAGTGCTGTTGCTCGACCTGTCGGGTGTGATCAGCTCACAAGATAAAGACGGCCTCGTCTCGCAGCCCAATATGCTGGCCACATTCAGGGAAGAGCTGACGAGGGCCGCTAAGGATGAGAAGGTCAAAGCCGTGGTCGTTCGGATCAACAGTCCTGGTGGAACCGTCACGGCTTCGGACATCCTCTATCATGAGTTGCGGGAGTTCAAGCTCAAGAAGAAGGTTCCCGTGATTGCTTCGATGATGGATGTCGCGGCGTCGGGGGGGTACTACCTGGCCATGGCGGCGGACAGCATTTTGGTCCATCCCTCGACGGTGACGGGCAGCATCGGCGTCATCATGCTGACCGTCAATGCGCGCGGCTTGCTCGAAAAAGTGGGTGTCGAGGCGAACGCCATCACCTCAGGCCCCCGTAAGGACATGGGCTCACCCTTTCGAGTCATGACGCCGGAAGAGCGGGGGATCTTTCAGAGCGTGATCGATTCCTTCTATCATCGGTTTCTGGCTGTGGTACAGGAGGGGCGCCCCCTGTTGACGCCCGATCAAATCAAGAAATTGGCCGATGGACGGATCTATTCAGGAGATCAGGCGAAGGCGGCAGGTTTGATCGACGAGATCGGCTATCTTGATGACGCGCTCGAGCTGGCCAAGAAGAAGGCGGGCCTGACCGAGGCGCGGGTTGTGACCTATGGGCGTCGGGGGGAATATCAGAATAATATTTACTCGCGTCTGTTCGGGACGAGTTCTGTGAGTATGGCCGGGTTTGCCAATTTGGATTTGCTGTCGATGGTACGGGGTGGTACGCCACAGTTCATGTATCTCTGGATGCCGTAGGGCTGTATGGCATGTTCGGCTAATCATAGTTCGGACTCCGTCGAGCGGGCGCTAGCGACGCCGATCGGGCGACGAGAATGCCCGAGGAGGTTGCGATGCAGATCGTATCCCGGTCCGCCGCGGTAACGGTGGGTGGCGGCAGCGACTCGCCGTGAAGCGCAGATCGGTTGCCGGCGGTCGTCCAGACACCCGCCGCGGCGTCGGCCGGTCCTCGGCCG
>JANYAJ010000214.1 GCA_025361385.1 Nitrospira sp. | reverse complement strand
CTGCCATTCCTCAGATCCAACACGACGGAGTAGCAGATCGGCAATAATCCGACTCTCTTGGACTTTTAATGATCCAGCTGTGAGCTCAGCTCCATAATGCTTTTCTGTTAGCGTAACAACCATCATTGGTAAATCAGCAGGCTTGATAAGTTTTGTGATCAGCTCTTGGACGAGAATCAAGGCTCACCGGCTCTAGCGGATCCTGGCAACCTCATGCAGGGCTAGAATTTCACGATCATTTGCCGCCGAGCATACGCTTTTCCCAATCGGAAATCATCCCAACTTGGGAGGGGAAAAGATCGTATTTTCATCTGTTTACCGATGGATTACGACTGTCGGCATGCGGACAGGTCCGGACAGGCCATTGACCTGCGTGGCTCCCTGATTTATCGCTTGTTTAAAGGTTCCTATGCTAGGGTTGCATCCCATGTGTGGACGCTTTACCCAAACAGCCTCGCCAGAGGTGATCGCCCAACAGTTTGCCGTTGCGACGCCTCCGCTGTTCACACCTCGCTACAACATTGCCCCTTCACAAGCAGTGGCTGCGATACGGATCGAGCCGGATACGACAACCCGACAGCTGGTGATGTTGCGCTGGGGCCTGATCCCGTTCTGGGCCAAAGACTCCAAAATTGGATTTCAGTGTATCAATGCTAAAGCCGAGACCGTGGCGGAGAAACCCTCGTTTCGTGCTGCCTTCAAGACACGGCGCTGCTTGGTAATTGCCACGGGGTTTTACGAGTGGCAGGTCGAAGGAAAACGAAAACAACCGATGTGGATCGGATTGAAGAGTCACCGCCCCTTTGCCTTTGCAGGCTTGTGGGAACACTGGAAACCCCCGGATGGCGAGGTTGTCGAATCCTGTACGATTCTAACCACGGAACCGAACGAGTTGCTGAGACCGATTCACAACCGAATGCCCGTCATTCTGGCTTTCACGGCGTACGACCAGTGGCTCGACCCCACCGTCCAGCACGCAGAATCTCTGAAAGCCCTGCTTCGCCCGTATTCGAATGAGGAGCTCACGGCCTATCCAGTGAGTACGCTTGTGAACAACCCACGACACGACACTCCGGAGTGTCTTGAGCCAGTCTTGGTTTAGGATTACACTATGTGCGTTCTATCTGGTGAGGATCTTCGATGCCGATGAACGTGGATGGCGTCTACGCGCCCGATCTATCGACACGGTATGCCTTACCGATATTTCTTGGTCGCTTACCGGCAGGGTTTCCGTCCCCTGCTGACGACTATATCGAAGGGAAACTTGATCTCAACCGTCACCTCATCAAGCATCCGGCAGCCACCTTTTTTGTACGTGTCACCGGCGATTCGATGATCGGGGCGGGTATTCATTCCGGCGACCTCCTGGTGGTGGATCGATCGCTCGATGCAGTCGATGGAAACGTGATCGTGGCGGCGCTCGATGGCGAACTCACGGTCAAGCGACTTTTTCGGCAAGGCGAAATCCTGCGCCTGCTTCCGGCCAATGCGGCCTATGACCCGATTGAGATTCTGATGCAACAGACTTTCGAGATCTTCGGGGTCGTCACCAACGTCATTCACGCGCTCTGAGGGTGTGATGCCGCCCGTTTTTGCCCTTGTCGATTGCAATAATTTTTATGCGTCTTCTGAGAGGGTTTTTAATCCGAAGTTAATCGGCCAACCCATTGTGGTGCTGTCGAACCAAGATGGTTGTGTCGTCGCACGATCGAATGAAGCGAAAGCGCTTGGGATTAAGATGGGTGATCCGGAGTTTCAGATTCGTCTGTTGCTACGTGCACATCGGGTGCAGGTGTTTTCCTCCAATTACTGCCTCTACGGAGATTTGTCTCAACGTGTCATGGAGACTTTGGAGCAGTTCAGTCCCGAGCTCGAATTTTACTCAATCGATGAAGCGTTCTTGAGTCTGGTGGGCTTCGAACGGCGTAATTTGATGGAGTATGGGCGAGTGATCCGCCGGACGGTGAAGCAATGGACTGGCCTTCCGGTCTCGGTCGGCATCGCCGAGACGAAGACCCTCGCCAAAATTGCCAATCGTGTGGCGAAACGAACACCAGACACGGACGGCGTGTTCGATCTGCTAGCCTGTTCAGACCGGGACGCACTATTAGGCGGGGTGGCGGTGGAGGAGGTCTGGGGGATCGGGCCGAACTATGCGCGCCTGCTCACGCAGCACGGTATCACGACGGCCCTCCAGTTGCGTCAGGCGGACGAGCACTGGATTCGAAAGCAGATGGGCGTAGTCGGCATGCGGGTGGTCGCGGAACTTAGAGGAGACTCGTGTATTGCCCTTGAAGAATGTCCCCCGCCCAAGCAAGGGATTACCTGCTCTCGTACGTTTGGCCAACCCGTGAGCACGCTTACTGAGATGGAAGAAGCCGTATCGTCCTATGTCTCTCGTGCGGCGGAGAAGCTGCGGGGGGAAGGATTGGCTGCCACGGTGCTGACCGTCTTCATCATGACCAACGCCTTCACGGAGGAGCCGCAGTATCGCAATTCGGTGACCTGTGAGCTGCCGGTGGGC
>JANYAJ010000209.1 GCA_025361385.1 Nitrospira sp. | reverse complement strand
GGCCTATTGGGAGGAGCACCGGACCTTCCGCGTGGCTGACGACCGGACCAAGCCGAAATTTTACTGCCTCGACATGTTTCCCTATCCCTCCGGGTCGGGCCTCCATGTCGGCCACCTTGAAGGTTACACCGCGACGGATATTGTATCCCGCTACAAGCGGATGCGGGGCTTCAATGTGCTGCATCCGATGGGGTGGGATGCCTTCGGGCTTCCTGCCGAGCAGTACGCGGTGAAGACCGGTATTCACCCGGTCGTCACGACAGCCCAGAACATCGCCACGTTTAAGCGCCAGATGAAACGGGTCGGTCTGTCCTACGACTGGGAACGCGAGCTCAGCACGATCGATCCTGATTATTATCGCTGGACCCAGTGGATCTTCTTGAAACTGTTTGAGCGAGGGCTGGCCTATGTGGCGGAAGTGCCGGTGAACTGGTGCCCTGCACTGGGGACGGTGCTCGCCAATGAAGAAATTGTCGATGGCAAGAGCGAGGTTGGCGGGTTCGATGTGATCCGCAAACCGATGCGTCAATGGGTGTTGAAGATTACGGCCTATGCCGATCGGCTCCTCGAAGATTTGAAACTGGTCGAGTGGCCGGTCAGTACCTTGGAGATGCAAAAGAATTGGATCGGCCGATCGGTTGGCGCGGAAGTCGAGTTCGATATAGCCGGCCTTCCAGGCCTGGTTCGGATCTTTACGACGAGGCCGGATACCCTGTTTGGCGCAACGTATATGGTGTTGTCTCCTGAGCATCCGTTAGTGGAAGTTGTCACGACGGCCGATCGCCGTGCGGCAGTCACGGCCTATCGCGAAGCGTCGGCCAGAAAAAGCGACCTTCAACGACAGGAACTTGAAAAGGACAAAACCGGGGTCTTCACTGGCGGCTATGCGGTCAACCCGGTGAACCAGGAACGATTGCCTATTTGGATTGCGGACTACGTGTTGATGGGCTATGGGACCGGGGCCATTATGGCTGTGCCGGCGCATGACGAGCGCGACTGGGCTTTTGCGAAGACCTATGCGTTGCCGATCCGCGAAGTGATTGCGGGCGGTCAGGTTGAACAGGAGGCGTTCGTCACAACCGACAAGGGAACCGTCGTCAATTCCATAACACCAGATGGAAGCTTTACGATCAACGGATTGACGCCGGATGATGCGATTCCGAAAATCACGGCCTGGATAGAGTCTCGCGGCAAGGGCCGCAAGGCCGTGAACTACAAGTTGCGGGACTGGCTGTTTGCCCGTCAGCGGTATTGGGGCGAGCCTTTTCCGATTGTATGGGTGGATGGCCAGGCCCTTCCACTTCCGGAAGAGCAGCTGCCACTGTTGTTGCCGGAGACGAACAACTTCAAGCCGTCAGGGGGCGGCGAAAGTCCTCTCGCGAATCTCACGGACTGGCTCACGACGACCGATCCGATCAGTGGGGTACCGGCACGCCGTGAAACCAACACAATGCCGCAATGGGCCGGCTCCTGTTGGTATTATCTGCGATTCATTGATCCGAAGAATCAGGGCCAGCTCGTCGATCCTGAAAAAGAGCGCTATTGGATGCCGGTGGATCTCTACATCGGCGGCAGCGAACATGCCGTGCTGCATTTGCTCTATGCGCGCTTTTGGCACAAGGTGCTGTACGACATTGGCGTGGTCAGTACTCCGGAGCCGTTCAAGAAGCTCGTGCATCAGGGAATGGTGCTGGGAGAAGATAACCAGAAGATGTCGAAGTCCCGTGGCAACGTCGTCAATCCTGACGAGATCATGGACCAGTTCGGGGCCGATGCGGTGCGGCTCTATGAAATGTTCATGGGCCCGTTGGAGGCGGTGAAGCCTTGGAGCACGAGGGGCGTGGAAGGGGTGACGCGGTTCCTCGAACGGTCCTGGCGGCTGATGGCGAATGAAGAGGGCCAACTGTCGAACACCGTGGTGGAGACCGTTCCGACGCTCGAGCACCAGCGATTGCTTCACCAGACGATAAAGAAAGTCACCGAAGATATCGAGGCGTTGCGGTTCAATACGGCGATCTCTCAGATGATGGTGTTTACAAACGAAATGACGAAGGCCGAGCAGCGTCCCCGGGCCTTACTGGAACCCTTCGTCCTGATTCTGGCACCGTTCGCCCCCCATCTGGCGGAAGAGTTGTGGGAAGTGCTGGGGCACAAACCGAGTGTGTCTCAGCAGCCCTGGCCGATCTTCGATCCAGCCATGACCATCAGCGATCGGTTGACCATTCCGATCCAGGTGAATGGCAAGCTGCGAACCAAACTCGAGGTCGGAGTCGACGCGACTCGTGAACAGGTTGAAGGGCTGGCTCGTGCGCAGATTGGGGAGTGGCTGCAGGGCAAGGAGCCCAAGAAGATCGTGTATGTTGAGAAAAAGCTGATGAACTTTGTGATCTAGCGGACGAAGTAGGGGGCGAGAGGCGATGGGCGAGAGGCAAAGGGGCGGACGTGTAACGTGGATCAAAGGTGTATCAGGCTCGATGCCTCTTGCCCCTTGCCTCTTACCGCTCGCCTGCTGTCTTTTCCTGTTTGGATGTGGTTATCAGTTCCGTGTCGAGGGAGCGGGGCCGACGATCGGGGGGGCGGCAGTAACTGCTTCTCCCGCGTCTCCGCCACCGCGGTTGGTGGTCCGGACCTTGGAGAATAAGAGTTTCGAGCCGAATCTTGAGGCCCGCTACACTAACTATCTGCGCCACGAGTTTTCGTCCGGCAGCGGAGCGCAGATCGTTCCAGATACTGAGGCTGCTGACCTCGTGCTGTCCGGGCAAATTCTCTCGGTCGGTCTTCCGACGCTCAGTTTCAGCCAGACCACCACACTCGAAAGCCGCGCAGAGGTGGTGGTGATGGTCAAAGTGGAGGAGACCAGGACGAAACGTGTGGTATGGGCACAAACGGCCAAGGGTTCCTCGGAGTTCTACGTGACACCCGATCTGCAATTTAACCGCGTGCTGCAAAACCGGGCCTTAGAGCAAGCCGGCCGTTTTATCGCCGAGGACTTGGCGTCTCGCTTTTTGCTCCAATTAGAGTCGGGGCAGCTGGCAAAGCCGATCATGAGTCCGGCGTCGACTGGCGCGGACACAAGCAGTAAATAGATCGGATCGCAACTATGGCTTCAGCTATTTCTCATGCGCAACTCAAGGCGCAGCTTGTGCAAGGAACGGTGGCACCGCTGTATGTGGTCGTCGGCGAGGAAGACTTGCTTCGCGATGTCGCCTTGGGGGTACTGAAGGCCGCGTTATTGGGAGAGGGCGAAAGCGACTTCAATTGCGATCTGTTTTATGGAGACGACGTGAGTGGATCCGAGATTGTCACTTGCGCGTCGGAAGTGGCTGTATTCGCGCCTCGGCGCCTGGTGGTGGTGAAAGCGGCCGATAAACTTCCGGCCAGGGAGTGCGACGCGATCCTGCCCTATTTGAAAGAGCCGAACGATTCTACGACGGTGATCTTTGTTGCCTCCAAGCTTGATGGGCGACTGAAGTTCACACAGGCTTTAGCGCAGACTGCGGTGACGATTGATTGCTCCCCACTCAGAGAGGCGCATTGGCTTCCCTGGCTCAAGCAGGATGCAGAACGGGTAGGGATTCAGCTCAACGAGGAGGCCGTCGACTTGCTGAAAGAGGTCTGTGGCGGCTCGCTCTATTCGGTCCGGCGTGAATTGGAAAAGCTGGCGGCCTATGTCTCGCCAGGCCTGGTTGTCACTGCTGGCGATGTGGCGACGTTGCGTGGCACAGAGCCTGGTGCCTCGGTATTTGATCTTACGTTGGCAATCGGTGCGAGAAACCGTGGGCGGGTGTTGGCTATCTTGGCAAGGAATATGGAGGCAGGAGAGGCTCCACTGAGAATTCTTGGCTCCCTGGCTTGGCAATACCGGAGACTATGGAAGGTGAAGGAAGTGGTACGGCAGGGAGGCCGCGAGGGGGAAGCCGCTCGGACGTTGCGAATGGACCCCGCCAAAGTGCGCGTATTTCTCGAGCAGTTTCCCGACGCTCATTTGCAGGAGGCGCTAGGGTTGCTCTTGGATGCCGATGCCAAGCTGAAGGGTGGAAGTGGTGGGCGGCCTGTTCGAGTTCTTGAAGGGCTCTTGCTGCGGTTGTGCAATCGGGCGCAGGCACAGACACGTCCACCCTCACCGAGTCGTGGCGTCGAAGTGCCGCAACCGGTGAGGGCCAGAACCATTTCGAACGTGCGAACGATTACGAGCGTGAAGCGGACAAGGAGTTGACGTGGAGCGTGAGGCGAGCAATCCGGCGTGAGGCCGTGTTGGGTTTCATCACACCCTTCGTCACGGCCTTGCCAAGGGCTGACGTGGCGATGCGGAGGGACGACGTGGCATCCTCAACCTTCTTGACGGCCACGGCTGCTTGGACCTACTTGACCAGGGTCTTGAGCGTGCCCAGCGTCGCACGGTTACGGTCGTGCCGCTTTACGGCTTGGCGGGCTCGGCGAATCGTCGATTTATGTACAACCGGCATAGTAGACTCCTCTGGTAGAAAAGAAGCGCATTTGTACCATACGGCTCAGTGAAGCGTCAAGGTGAGCCATTTTCAAAGGATATGCCTGTGTCAACCATCATTGCCCGTGACCGTCTCATCTTCGCGCTCGACGTGCCTTCAAGCGACGCGGCCGAGCGCCTACTCGATCGAGTAGAGGATCAGGTTGTGTTCGTGAAAGTTGGAATCGAGCTCTACACCGCCTCTGGACCCCAGATGGTTCAACGCCTGATTGCACGAGGCAAGCGGGTGTTCCTCGATCTCAAGTTCCTCGATATTGACGAAACGGTGCGTCGCGCGACTGCGTTGGTCGCATCGATGGGCGTGGAGTTTTTAACAGTTCATGCGAACCGGAAAGCGCTGGCCGCAGCTGTCCAGGGCCGTGGAGATTCCCCGCTGAAACTGTTGGCGGTGACGGTTTTGACCAATTTCGACAGCCACGATCTCCGTGAGATGGGCATTCAGCGGACCGTGCAGGAGTTGGTCACCGCGCGTGCACTGTTGGCGTCCGAAGTGGGCTGTGACGGGGTCGTGGCGTCAGGCGAAGAGCCGGCGATTCTTCGTCCCACGGTCGGTCCACGGTTTCTGATCGTCACGCCCGGTGTGCGCCCGTCCGGCAAGGGTGTCGATGACCACGCGCGGGCGACCACGCCGACCCAGGCGATTTCGGCAGGGGCGGATTATTTAGTGATCGGTCGACCCATCAGAGATGCCTCGGATCCCGCTGCCGCTGCCGCCGCAATTCTTGCTGAAATGCAGACGGCTTTCGATGCACGAGGCTGAACAAGCCAACCGTGAGTTGCGGGTCTCCTGCTCCCTTTGCTAGAATCCCCTCTGTCTTCTCCGTATGGTGGGTGTAGCTCAGTTGGTTAGAGCGCCGGATTGTGGATCCGGAGGTCGCGGGTTCGAAACCCGTCACTCACCCCATTTCCTACTTTCGATACCTCTGGCCAGAATATCGAAGGGTTTTTTGTAA
>JANYAJ010000205.1 GCA_025361385.1 Nitrospira sp. | reverse complement strand
CAATCAGAAATGGGCCTACCGCGCGCCTGTGCTGATGTTGTCCGTGGCGCAACTTCAGTTTGAGGACGGTTCGCCGAATGCCCATGCGCTGCATGACACGGGCATGGCAGCAGAGAACCTCGTGCTGCAGGGTACGGCGTTGGGGCTGGTCGCCCATCAGATGGCCGGATTTCGAAGCGATCAGGCGAGGGTTGACTGTCACATTCCGGAGGGCTATGTGCCGGTAGCCATGATTGCGGTCGGGTATCCTGGCGATCCTGCCGTGCTGTCTGATCGCCTGCGGGCAAGGGAAGTGCAGCCAAGAGTCCGGAAGCCCCTCACAGAGTTGGTGTATTCGACAAGCTGGGAACAGCCGTCGCTTCTTCTCTGATAGGGGGGTGAGGCGAGAGGCCGTCCAGCAAGGCCGCAGCGAGCGAAGAGGCGAGGCGTACGCAGCGGTACGTTGAGCCACTTTGTGAAGCGAGAACGCCGCTGGTGGACTTTTTCAGCATCCTGCTAGGATCGAGTCGATCACAGGGTATCCACCAGATAGTCGATTGGGCAGAGGGTCTTCATGGACTCGCTCGACGCGCGTATCGTTCTGGTTTCGATGACGAAGTGGAAGAGAGACATCGGGTACGCGTCGCACGTTAAAGGAGATAGCATGGCATCACTCAGTGGAAAGGTGGCGATCGTCACAGGATCGTCCAGCGGAATCGGGCGAGCGATCGCGGAGCGCTTGGCTGAAGAGGGCGCGATCGTGGTGGTGAATTACGGGACCAGTGCCGAGAAAGCACAACAAGTCGTCACAGGCATTCAGGCCAAGGGGGGGAAAGCCGTCGCGGTGCAGTCCGACATGAGCCAGGTGGCGGAGGCTCGCCGGCTCGTCAGCGACACGGTGAAGCAGTTCGGGCGGCTGGATATTCTCGTGAATAATGCCGGGAAGTTTATGCCCAAACCCCTCATGGACACAACCGAAGCCGATTTCGACGTGGTGATCGGTTTGAACGCCAAGGGACCCTACTTCGCGATGCAGGAAGCGGCCAAGACTCTCAAGGAGGGTGGCCGCATCGTGAACATTTCCACCGATGGGACCCATTTGAGTTTTCCTGGAGCGACGGCTTATCTTGGCAGCAAGGGCGCGCTGGAACAGTATACGAAGGGATTGGCGCAGGAACTCGCCTCACGTGGGATTACAGTGAATACCGTGTCGCCAGGGTTTACTGAGACAGGCATGATGACAGAGCCGCTTCGCCAGGTCGGTATCCAGATGTCGCCGTTGAAGCGGCTGGGTACACCCAAAGATATCGCCGATGTGGTGGCGTTCGTCGTCAGCGAGGAGGCCCGTTGGTTGACGGGTCAGAATATTCATGCCGGCGGCGGCATCGTGATGTAGGAGGAACGTGATGGGACGGCAGAATATTTCCACTGGTGGTCCTTGGGAAGCGAAGATCGGCTACTCACGGGCGGTGCGTGTTGGTGCCTCGATCTCCGTTTCCGGCTCGACGGCGATGACCTCTTCCGGCCTGGTCGGCAAGGGGGACCCCTATGCTCAAACGATTCAGACCTTCAAAACGATCGAAGCGGCGCTCCAGCAGGCCGGCGCCTCGCTCGCCGATGTCGTGCGGACGCGCATCTATATGGCGAACATCGATCAATGGCAGGAGGTGGGCCGCGCGCACGGTGAAGTGTTCGGGACCATCAGACCTGCGACGACGATGGTGGAGGTGAAGCGTTTGATCGATCCGGACATGCTGGTTGAAATCGAAGCCGATGCCATTCTTAGTCAAGGCTAGTGCTTGTTCGACGAGTGGATAGAATCGCATGACCGGGCATGGTCCTGAGACGAAGTTTCTGGCTACGGTCGATCCGGTGATGCGCCGGTTGATCCGGGAGGTGGGGCCCTTTACGTTATTGCCCCGAGCGCGGCGATCGCCCTTTGAGTCCTTGGCACGAGCGATTGCGAACCAACAACTGCACGAGAAAGCGGCGGACAGTATTCTGCGCCGGTTCGTTGCTCTGTTTCCGTCTCGGCGTTTTCCTCAACCGACCGATCTCCTGACGATGAACGAGCAGGCGATTCGGGGCGCTGGATTTTCACAGGCCAAGGTGGCGGCGCTTCGCGACTTGGCTGAGAAGACGCTCGATGGCACTGTGCCGACCGGTCGTGTCATCAAGAGGCTTGAGGACGATGCGATTGTCGAAGGTCTCATGGCGGTGCGCGGCGTCGGACGTTGGACGGTCGAAATGCTGCTGATCTTCCATCTGGGTCGTCCCGATGTCCTTCCGGTCGACGACTTCGGTGTGCGTAACGGGTTCCGCATCGCCTACGGTCGGCGCGCGATGCCGACGCCCAACGAGGTGTTTCGATACGGGGAGCGCTGGAGACCCTATCGCACGGCGGCGGCTTGGTATCTCTGGCGTGCGGCCGATCGCGCGAAAGAAGCGAAGAGGGCTTAGGGTCACCGTGTAGAGGTTGTGATATGGCCGATCAGAAGAAACGACTCGATTCCAATGTCGCTGGGAATTTCTATGTCGATGCGACCTGCATTAATTGCGATACCTGCCGCCAGTTAGCACCAGCGAGCTTCGAGGAAGTCGGCGACTTCTCAGCAGTCACCCGCCAGCCTGCCGATCAAGGGTCTCTTCATCAGGCCTATCAAGCGCTGCTCGCTTGCCCCGTCGGCTCGATCGGTACTGAGCAGAGC
>JANYAJ010000195.1 GCA_025361385.1 Nitrospira sp. | reverse complement strand
CCCCAATCTCTGAGGCCATCTGCCTCGCACCGTTGAGTTCGATCTCGGGAAATGTCGGTGAGACGGCGGTGATGCCCAGTGCGCATGCGCCGAGCTGCTCATGGGCGATTTTCAGGACGATGGTGCTGTCGATCCCACCGGAGTATGCGACCAAGACGGATTGCATGCCCGAGATCACCTGGCGGAGTCTGTCGAGTTTGCCCTGGAGGGATTCGGTTGCCATGGATGCCTGACTTTTGAAGTCGATGCCGGGTCGATTAGTTTTTGACTTTTGCTTTGGCGAGGTTCCCCACCACGACTAAGGCGTAGCGCTTGGGGTCAAGATACTGTTTGGCGACGCGCTGCACGTCTTCTTTCGTAACCCGTTCTATCCACTTCGGGTAGTCCGAAAAGTATTCGAATCCCAGGCCGTAGAACTCCACTTGGGCAAGCACCTGCGCAAGTTTTGCCGTGGAATCGAGCCGGAGTGGGAAGCTGCCGACTAAGAACGATTTGGCTTCAGCCAGCTCCTGGTCTGATACAGGCGCGTCACGAATGGATTTGATTTCAGACAAGACCCCCGTAATGGCCTGGTTGGTCGTCTCTGTTTTAGTTTGAAGGTTGACCCAAAATGAGCCGGGCATCAGTCGGGCGTCGAAGTGGCTCATGATCCCATAGGCCAGCCCCTGCTTGTCGCGAATCGAATCCATCAGGCGGGAGGAGAATCCACCGGCTCCCAGGATGTAATTCATGACCGTCACAGAATAGAAGTCCGGGTGAGCGCGCGAAAGCCCCCCATGCCCAAGTACGATGGTGGACTGGGTGAGGTCCTTCTCGATGAGTTGAACCGTCCTGCGTTCGACCGGGGAGGGCTTCTTCGTATTCCGTGCCGTCACGGCCACCTTTTTCCAGGCGCCGAAGTGGGTCTGGACCAATGCCGTGGCTTGTTCAAGAGTGATGTCGCCCACGACGGTTACGATGACTTGGGAGGGAGAATATTCCCGCCCATAAAAGCTCTGTACGTCGGCGAGAGTGATCTTGCTGAGCGTCTCTTCCGTGCCGGTGACGGGCCAGCGATAGGGGTGTCCGTGGAAGACCAGCTGGTTGAAAGCCTTCATGGCGATATGGCCCGGATCGTCGTTGTCGCTGGCCATCTCGCCCAGGAGTTGAGTGCGAATTCGTTCGAACTCCTGTTTATGGAACGCGGGATGTTGCAGCATGTCGGCGAGCAGGGTAAAGCCGAGGTCGACGTCTTTTTTGAGGACGCGAGCGGAGGCAGTCGTGAAGTCCTCAGCGGCCTTGGCTTCCAGCGCTCCTCCGACAAAGTCGATTTGTTCTGCCTGCTGTTTTGACGTCCGGGTCGTCGTGCCTTCGTCCAGGAGGCTGGCGACGAGGTTTGCGAGTCCTGCTTTGTCAGGAGGGTCCTGCGCAGAGCCGGCTTTGATCAATGCATGGATTTCAATGATGGGGAGAAAATGCTGTTCCAGAACCAGCACGGTGATCCCGTTCGAGGTCACAAACTTTGTCGGGGCGATCTCAGCCGCGACGACGGCACCCGATGTCCAGAGTATGGCGCAGCATCCCATCCCAAGAATCAGGGTTGTCTGGCGCCACAGCGCCGTCGCCCATTGTCTGATCATCGACATCATTTAGGGTCGTCCCTGTTGTGCGGCGGTGGCGGGCGCCTCTGGTTGTTTGGGCGGCACTGGAATCAACGTGCCGACGGTCCGATTATCTTCCATCAAGTACTGGCGGGCGACACGTTGGATGTCTTTCGCTGTCACGGCCCTGATCCGTTCCACAAATTGGTCGATCTTTCGCCAGCCGGCGCCGACGGACTCCGCTTGCCCCAGCAGCATGGCATGTCGGAAGTTGGAGTCCTGTTCGAAGACATGGGTGGCTTCAACCTGATTCTTGGCTCGTTGGAGCTCCAGTTCTGTCGGTGGATCGGTCTGGAGGCGTTTGATCTCTCGATGGAGGGCTTCTTCGACGATCTCAGGTTTCTGGCCAGGGCTCACGAGGGCGTAAAAATAGAAAAGGCCTGGATCGGTCTGGAGCAGGCTGTATTCCGCCCCGACGGCCAACGACGACTTTTGCTCGTACACGAGACTCTGGTAGAGACGTGAACTTTTTCCATGCGAAAGTATCGAATCTAGAATGTCGAGAGCATACGAGTCTTCGCTCGTAAAATTCGGCACGCGATATCCCATCATGACGAAGGGGACTTGGGCTTCTCGCTTGAGCAGAAAACGGCGTTCACCTTTTTGCTCCGACTCCATCGTGGCGATGGGCTTGGGCTCCGGCCCTCGTGGGATCGGCTCGAACAGTTGCTTGATGATAGGGAGTAGGCTGTCGGCCTTGATGTCGCCCACCACGACGAGGGTCGCATTGTTGGGCGAGTAGTAGGTGTCGTAATGTCGTTGTAGGTCGTCCAGGGTCATCGCATCCAGATCACCGAACCAGCCGATCACCGGCCAATGGTAGGGATGGCTGAGATAGGCCTGGGCAAAGAGCGCTTCGACGAGTGCACCTTGGGGATCGTCCTCCGAGCGAAGACGCCGTTCTTCCTTCACCACCTCCCGCTCCGTTTTCAACTCGCTCATTTCGAGTACGAGCCCCTGCATGCGATCAGCTTCAAGCTCTAGGGCCAGTTCGACGCGGTCGGCTGCGAGATTCTCGAAATAGGCGGTGAAGTCCTGGCTCGTAAAGGCGTTATCCATGCCGCCGTTCTTGCGAATGAGACGGGAGAAGGTGCCTTTCGGGTATTTGACGGTACCCTTGAACATCATATGTTCCAGCATGTGGGAAAGGCCTGCACGGCCCATGACTTCGTTGCGTGAACCCACTTTATACCAGACTTGGACAGTTGCAACCGGAGCTTTGGGCACTTCGACTAGGAGGACTTTCATCCCATTGGAGAGGATGAATTCTCGCGGCTCCGTGGCGATGGCGGGCGATGTGAAGGCGAAGAGAAGACTGCTCGCTGCGATCAGCCAGAATAGTTGCATCATGTGTCGGGAATAGGGCCAGCTCATAGTTGGATGGAATGCACAGTGCATGCTAGCAACGGGGTTCAATTTGTGTCAAGGCGCGTCCTGCATACTCGGGTGAAAGATTGCCTAATTGGCCGCAGGCGCCTAGCACATCACGGCCGCGGCTCTTGCGGATGAAGGCGTCAATGCCGCCATGTGTAAGTATCGCCTGAAATGCGAACACGTTCCGGTCGGTCGGCCGTCGGAAGGGATTGCCCGGAAACTCGTTGAAGGGAATCAGGTTCACCTTGCAGCGGAGCCCCTTGAGCAGTTTCACCAGGCGATGGGCGTCCTCATCGCGGTCGTTCACGCCGGCGAGCAGCACATATTCAAACGTCAGTCGTCTGGTCGGGGCGAGCGGATAGCGCCGGCAGGCGGCCATGAGGGTCTTGAGCGAGGCGATTTGGCTGGCCGCTGGCATCAATTGTTGGCGTTGCTCTTCCGTCGTGCCGTTCAATGAGATGGCGAGATTCACCCCGAGCGCGGCCACATCCTTCAACCGTGCGGCGAGTCCCGCAGTCGACACGGTAATGCGACGCGGTGACCAGCCAAGTCCCCATGACTTGTTCGTGAGGCAATGGATGGCGGTGGAGAGCGCGTCGATATTGGCAAGGGGCTCCCCCATGCCCATGAAGACGAGGTTGGTCAGGCGTTCGGTGCCGGTCAAATGGTCCTGAGACGTCAGTACCTGATCGACGATCTCATGCGCCTTGAGGTTTCGCTTCAGTCCCATGGTGCCGGTTAGGCAGAAACCGCAATCCAGCATGCAGCCCACTTGGGTCGAGACGCAGAGCGTGAGTCGATCCTCGTCAGGAATGAGCACCGTTTCGATGCGGAGTGCATCGTCCAATGTGAGCAGGAGCTTGCGCGTATGGTCGGTCGATTCAAGCACCGTGCAGTCTTGTGTGCGCGAAATCGTGGCGATCTTGGCCAGTTGTTCTCGATCGTTCTGCGAGAGATCGGTCATCTGTGCGATGCTGTGGGCGCGCCGTTGATAAAGCCAGCGGAGAATTTGACCGGTTCGGTAGTGGGGCCATCCGAATGGCTGCAGGAGCCGGCCGAGACCTTCTTCTGTCAGCGCCAAGAGATTGGTCGGAGCGGGACTCGATGGGAGGGCGTGTTTCTCATGCTGCATAGTAGGCACCCTACCATAGCCTTAAAAAGTGGAACAAGGTAGAGGGTTCAGATGGCTCTGCTGGCAACGGGGAAAGGACGCTGTTATATATGATAGGAGTCGAGAGGGAGGCCACGCGTGCGCACCGGTACACATCAATGACCATACGAAGTCTATTTCTTGTCACGAGCATTGGCCTCTGTGGGGTTGCGCTGCCCTTGGGCCAGGCATTTGCCGGCAATGTCCCACCGTCGGTATTGAGTGACGGTGCAGTCTGTGAGGGTGCGGAAGAATGCTTTCAGGCAGCTGCGCTGCCGAAGGAACGGCTCGGTAAGGTCCTGAATAAAGAACAAGTGGTGTTGCTGAAGCTTGAGCGGCTCCAGCAGCTGATAGAGCGATTTCCTGCCACGGTCTGGGCGAAGCGCGCAGGATTGTTGTCCGGTGTGCTGCTTCTTGAGCGAAACCCTGCCGTGGCCATGCAGTTCCTCCGCGCGGCACAGCGAGACCTCCCGTTGTTAGACGACTATATCCGGCTATGGATTGGAGAGGCGTTGCTGAATCTTGGAGACGCTGGACCCGCAGCCGCGATGTTCGAAACCCTTTCCCTGACGGCACCGGATTCGCCGTTGTTGGTGAAGGCCGCCTATCGGGCTGGAGAAGCGTGGTATCAAGCCTCGAGTTGCCACGAAGCGACGGCTTGGATTGCCAAAGCGGTGACGATGAGCGTGAAGGAATTGGAGACTCCCCAGGCGTTGCTTCGGCAAGGCGCGTGTCAGCTGCGAGAGAATAATATCGCCGAGGGTCGTGAAACCCTTACGCAGTTGTGGACCCGGTTTGCAGCCAGTGGAGAAGCGAAAGAGGCGGAGGTGCTGCTGGCGTCGAATCTGGGTGGCGAGCCTTGGGTCGTTCAGTCGAACGAGCGGCTCGCTCGGGCGCAGGTGTATCTTGGGCAAGCGTTCCATGCCGAGGCGATTGAGGAACTTCGAAAGTTTCTTGCGGCTGATCCACAGTCGCCGCGGCGCACTGAAGCAAAGCTGAAGCTTGGGATTGCACAGGTTCGGCTGAAGCAGTACGACCAAGCCCGAGAGACGTTTCGTGCGCTGGTGAAAGATGGCGCGGTTGAATCATCCGAAGCCTCCGTGTGGCTCGCACGCGTCTATCTTCGCCAAGGCCAGGGTGACAAATTGCTCGATCTTGCGCGGACCATGCCCGCGTCGTTGTCCGCAGAGCAGAAAGGCCAGATCACGCTCTTCGCCGGCATTTGGCTGGAAGATCAGGGCCGCTTCGACGACGCGATCGCAAGATACCGGCAGGTGGCAAAGGCTGGCGAGCCGGCGTCTCAGCGGGCCGAGGGGCAGTGGCGTGTGGGCTGGGGGTATTACCGGATGGCGCGCTATCGTGAGGCGTCCGACCAGTTGCGTGCGCTCGTGGATCAGCACGACGGCGATTTCGAGCCGCAGGCGCTCTATTGGATGGGGCGGGCGGCTGAACTGAGCCAGCAGCCTCAAGCTCGCGATATCTACGTGAGGCTCTGCCAACGATACGTCTATACCTATTATTGTCAACTGGCTCGCGAGCGGATCGATATTCCGTCGCCGGATTCTCCTGCCGCAGAATCAGTCGTGACCGCCGTTCCGGTAGACGGCGGCATATCTGGAGGTGGTGAGGCCGCACGTTCGGTGTCTGCCAGGGTAGAAATCGAGCAGCAGCCTGCCTATCGACGCGCTATCGAGCTGAAGACGTTGGGGCTGGACTCGGATGCCGCGCGAGAATTGGCGGGATTGACGGATCGCTATAGTCGAGATCCTGACCTTCTCATGGTGTTATCGACATTGTTGAACGAGGCTGGTGCCTATCACCATGCCCTCCGACTCGCGCGGGCCCGGTTCCGGGATAAGCTGGAACGGACGGGAGGCGTTGTCGATCCATCGCTGTGGCAGGTGGCCTATCCGACAGGTCTTCTGCCTACGATCAAGGGGCAGGGGGCCAAAGGCGTCGATCCCTATCTGGTGGCGGCGATCATACGAGAGGAGAGTCAGTACGATTGGCGGGCGGTATCGCGGGTTGGTGCGATCGGCTTGATGCAGGTAATGCCGGGCACGGCAAATATTGTTGCCCAGCGACTTGGACTTCCCGCAGTCGGCCGGGATGACCTCTTTGATCAAGAGACGAATATTCGCCTTGGTGTTCGCTACGTCGAACAACTGCTTGAACAGTTCTCCGGGAACGTTGCCTATACGATTGCCTCATACAATGCCGGGCCGATCGCGGTTGGAAATTGGATTGCGCTGCACCGTGGGCGAAGTCAGGATGAATTCGTTGAATTGATCCCATATCAAGAGACGCGGCAGTATGTGAAGCGTGTTCTGCGGAGTTATCGAGAATATGCCAGGCTGGGCAAGGCTTCCTAGGTGCCGTTTCTTGACAAGATTTAGACAAGTTTCTATAGTGCGCCACAACCTGTAGTGGCTACTTTTAAGGAGGGGACTGAGGGAATGGCACTCGATCGATTGGACGCGCTTGAAGACCGTATTAAAGACCTTGTGAAGCTGATCCAAGAATTGAAGAAGAAGAATGCGGCTGCTGAAGAAGAGTTAAAGGTTGTTCGGCAGCGACTTGCGGAGAAGGATGATTCGAATCGGCGCTGGGAGCAAGAGCGTATCGATATCAAGTCCCGTATCGAAAAAGTCCTCGGCGACGTTGAGTTGTTGGAGTGCTTTGAAGAACGCAAGGAGGTGGCCCTTGACGAAGACCATTGACGTGGAAATCTATGGCCAACGGTTTGCGATCCGCGGGGAGGCGGACGAGGGGTATATTCGGCGGCTCGCGAGTTTTGTCGATAGCCAGATGCGTAGTCTCGCGGAGGGAATGAATACGACGACTCCGTCGAAGCTCGCCGTGTTGACGGCGATCAACCTGGCCCATCAGCTGTTCGAAGTTGAACGGAAGCGTGCGCAGGGTGATGCGGATGTCGAGCGGCGGATGACGTCGCTCATGGAATCAATCGAGGAGCAGGTGCCGACCTCGCTCTTTCGCTAGATTCAACTTGCAAAGGGTAACCCCCTTTGATATCGTGAATTGTGCTGTTGGGATGTAGTGGAGTTGACGGTAGGGATACAATCAGGTCACGCTCAAACCGGTTTAGTGATCCGGGAAGATGATGCAGTCGCCGCGGAATAGATGTGGGTTCTTGATGCTGGTGAAATTGAGACAAGTAGAATCTGTGCAAGGGTTCGTCCTCCTCATGTATCGCCTCCTCGAAATGTTGGGCAAATTTATGGAGTTTCTGCTGCTGTCGGGTAGTGCGGTGTATGGAGGCAGTCTTCGGCTGCTTCCCGTTCGCGCACTCGATCCTCTCAAGCGGATGAGGGGATGGCGACGTAGCGGAACCTCGTGGAATCTGTCCGGCACGGGACGTACTCGTTCGCTCAAGCCATCAAGATCTTCATCCCCGTGGAGTCCGTTCTCGGAGTGAATCTGTAGACCGCGTGTTGGGCTATCCTCTTCCGTTCAGCTAATCTTCCACTGCGCCCCCACATCAAGATAGAACCGTCGACCAACCTTGTATCAAGACGAGGCTGAGAAGCCGGGTGTTTCTCGTCTCGGGACTGTAGGGGGGTGAGTCAAATTACTACTTCAATTTTTGCTTATCTGTTGACAGGACTCGTTGGAGGATTGCTCGGAATCGGGCTTTTCGAACTGATTCGTCGTTCTTCTGGCGCTACGAAGAAGGCGCAAGAAGAGGAACAGGCCCGCCAGTCTGTGCAGAATGCTCAGCGGGAAGCTGACAATATTGTCAAAGAAGCCAAGCTGGAAGCGAAAGATCTTCTGCTGCAGTCGAAATCAGAACTCGAGAAAGAGCAGAAGGCCAAGATGGCCGAGCTCGCCGTTGTCGAAAAACGTTTGATTCAGCGCGATGAAACCATCGAGAAGCGAATCAGCGTGATCGACAAGCGAGAAAGCGATGCGCAGAAACGAGATCTGGAGGTGCTGAAGCGGGAAGAAAAGCTGACGGTAAAAGAGTCGGCTTGTGCTCGAGCGGAGAAGGAGCATTGTGAGGCACTGGAACGTGTCGCAGGAATGACGTCCGACGAAGCGAAGAAGCAGCTCATTCATGAAATGGAAAGTCAGGCTCGGCTAGAAGCTGTTGGGCTTGCGAAGCGGATATTAGAAGAGGCCCGGGAGAATGCGGAACGGGAAGCACGCGAGATCATTACCTGCTCAATCCAACGGGTAGTGCGTGATTACGTGTCTGAGTCCACGATTTCCGTGGTCCAGATCCCGAACGACGCGATGAAGGGGCGGATCATTGGACGGGAAGGGCGCAATATTCGTGCGATCGAAGCTGCGACGGGAATCGACTTAATCATCGATGAGACCCCCGAAGCGGTGATTATCTCCGGTTTTGATCCGTTGCGTCGGGAGATCGCCAAGGTGTCGCTCGAACGGCTCATGCATGACGGGCGCATCCATCCGACGCGGATCGAGGAGATCGTTGAGAAGGTCAAAGTCGATATCGATAAGCTCATGTATGAAGAGGCCGAGAAAATCATTTTTGAGTTAGGCCTCTCTGACTTTCATCCTGAGTTGATCAAAGTGCTTGGTCGGCTCAAGTACCGGACGAGTTATGGACAGAACAATCTCTACCATGCGCGTGAAGCAGCCTATATCTGCGGCATCATGGCGTCGGAGCTCGGGCTCGATGTGAAGTTGGCAAGACGAGGGGCGCTGCTCCACGATATCGGGAAAGCCGTCAGTCACGAAGAAGAGGGCCCCCATGCCATGTTGGGCGCCGAGATCGCCAAGAAGTATGGCGAGAGCGAGAAGATAATCAATGCGATCGCAGGGCACCACGAACAAGTGGAGCCGATCTGTCCCGAGTCCGTCTTGGTGGCTGCGGCCGAAGCGTTGTCTGCCGCCAGACCTGGGGCGAGACGTGAGGCTTTGGAGACCTACGTGAAACGGTTGGAGAAGTTGGAGTCGCTTGCTACGACGATCAAAGGGGTGCAGAAAGCCTATGCCATCCAGGCAGGTCGGGAGATTCGCGTCATCGTTCGACAGGAAGATATTACGGATGCCGAGTCGTTCCAGCTGTCGCGGGACCTGGCGAAGAAGATCGAGCAGGAGTTGACCTATCCAGGCACGATTCGGGTGACGGTCATTCGAGAGAGCCGGTATGTGGAGTATGCGAAGTGAAGGTTCTCTTCATCGGCGATATCTTTGGAGAACCCGGGCGCCGTGCGGTGGCCCGGGCCGTTCCCAGACTGGTCGCTCAGCGGCAGATTGACATTGTTATTGGTAATGGGGAGAATGCGGCCGCCGGGTTTGGCATCACGCCTGATTTGGCTGAAGAGTTGTTCGATCTCGGTCTTGCAGTCATCACGACCGGGAATCATGCCTGGGATAAGAAGGAAGTCCTCGACTACTTTCCTCGTGAGCCGCGCTTACTTCGGCCTGCCAATTATCCGAGTGGTGTGCCGGGGTATGGCAGTGTAGTGGTTGAGTCGGCCGGCGGGGAGCAGCTAGGCGTCATGCAGCTGATGGGGCGGGCCTACATGCCGACGTTGGACTGCCCGTTTCAGGTCGCCAAAAAAGAGCTGGCCGGATTGAAGAAGCGAGTTGCTGCCGTGATTGTCGATATGCATGCAGAGGCGACCTCAGAAAAAATGGCAG
>JANYAJ010000321.1 GCA_025361385.1 Nitrospira sp. | reverse complement strand
GTTCAATACCGTGTGGGCTTGGACGAAGCAACACCTCCAAGTCCGCGACGACAAGCTCTTTGCCTGGAAATGGAAAGGGACCGTGCTCGATCGGAACTCAGCGACGGATGCCGACACCGACATCGCGCTCGCCCTTGTCCTGGCCGCTCGGCGATTCGACCATCCACCGTTCGAACAGGAATCGCGAGCCATCATTCATTCGATCTGGGACCGGGAAGTCATCCAGATCGCCTCGCGCGCCTATGTGACGGCCGGCAATTGGGCGCGGGACGAGGACTACCCGACGATCCACGTCGCCTACCTGGCCCCCTATGCCTACGAAATATTTGCCTCCGTTGATGCGCACCACCCATGGGCCCATGCCGTCGCAACCAGCTATGCCACATTGCACTGGCTCTATGATGAAGAAGCACTGCCGGTCCCTCCAGAGGTGATCTATCTGGACAAACGTTCCGGACAACTGACCGTCCGGCATCCCGTGACCGGAGCCTTATCCTCATTCAGCTACGATGCGTTCCCGATTTATTGGCGAATCGCACTGGACGCCGCCTGGTTCGGACGATCCGAAGGGCCCTTGCGGCAAAAGATGCTGGGATTTTTCCAGCGCGAATGGAAGGCCCAAGGGAAATTTGTCGACCGCTATTCCCTCAAGGGCTTGCCTCTATCGTCGAACGAAGGGCTTCCGCTCTATGCCACCATCCAAGCCCTGGCCCTCCAGGAGCAACACGACCTCGCCCGACTGCTGAGCGAAAAGAAGCTCGCCCAACTCGAAGCCGCCGCACTCGCCGGGAAACGGCTCCCCTACTACTTCCATAACTGGCTGTGGTTCGGGCAGGCCCTCTCTCTGTCGCAAGCCCGCCACTACGACGAGTTCTTGGGATTTTTGCGACCGTTCGACGTGGTCGGGTTCTCGGCTCACTTTCCTTGGGAACTCTTTGCCGTCACCGTCATGCTCTACCTGATCGCCACGTGGCATCCTGTTCTTAAATTCGCCTTTCTGGCTTGTGGATTGAGCCTCTGTCTCCGCTACCTCTACTGGCGGCTCTTCCACACATTGAACTTCATGGAATCCGGAGGCCCGTTTATCAGCATCGCGCTGTGGGCGGCCGAACTCTATGCCTTCTCCACCGTTCTGCTGCTGTTCATCCAGGTGGGAGTAGGCTGGAGACCTCAGCCTGTCCGTCCCCTTGAGCCAGCCCAAGGCTTTGCTCCCTCAGTCGACGTCTTTATTCCGATCTACTCCGAGTCCTGCGAGATCCTGGAGAAAACCCTGGTCGGCGCCTCCGCGATGGAGCAGGCTCACAAACGGATATACGTGTTGGACGACAGCCACAGAGACGAGGTCTGCCGACTGGCCAAACGGTTCGGGGCGACCTATATCAAAGGCCCTCGCCAACATGCCAAGGCGGGCAACCTGAACCATGCCCTCACGCAAACGGACGGCGAACTCATCGTGATCTTCGACACAGACCATATTCCAGTGACGACCTTTCTCACAGAGACCGTCCCGTTTTTCGCAGACCCCAACATAGGCTTTGTGCAAACGCCCCACCACTTCTACAACCAGGATATTTTTCAACGGGCCCTCGGCGCCAGCCCGCGCATTCCGAATGAGCAGGACCTGTTCAATCACGCGATCCAGGGCGGACGCCAAGGCTGGGGCGGGGCGTTCTTCGTCGGCAGCGGGGCCGTCTTTCGGCGGTCGGCGATCACCGAGTTGAATGGATTTAACTTGATGAGCATCACCGAAGACATTCATACCAGCCAGCACCTCCACGCAAGGGGATGGAAGTCTGTCTTCGTCGATAAAAACTTGGCGGTCGGACTGACCGCGGAAAACCTCGCGTCCTACATTGTCCAGCGCCGGCGCTGGATGTTGGGCTGTCTCCAGATTTTCTTCAAAGACAATCCACTCCTTTGCCGGGGGCTGTCGCTCCGGCACCGGCTCGGCTACTTCGCCTCGCTCTACTACTTCTTCTTCCCGATCGCGCGGGTGGTATTTTGGATCACTCCCCTCTACTTCCTCATGTTTCACCTGCACCCGATTTTTGCCGATGTCTCGATTCTGGTAGCCTACCTGTTGCCATTCATGATCGTCCTCCCGATGGTTTCCTCTAGATTGCTGCCTGGATGGCCCAGGCTCATGTGGTCATCCCTCTACGAAGGACCAGTCAGTTTCCCGCTGTTCCGGTCGATGTTCGATCTGCTGCTCCCGAAGAACTTGGGGTTCAAAGTCACCCCCAAGGGCTTGCTCTCGGAGCAACGGTCATTCGACTGGCGATCCTCTGCCAGCCTGGCCATTGCCACCCTCATCACGCTCGCCGCAATTGCGAAAGGCCTCTGGGAGTTCTGGTATTTCGGCATCGAAAAGGACGCCTATTTCTTCAATCTCAGCTGGGCCTCCTTTAATCTGCTCACGCTGTTCGTGGGATTGCTGATGGCATGGGAAAAGCCTCAAACGCGAACAGAAGAACGCATCATCAAGCCGATCCCGTTCGAACTGCGAGCCGGCAATCTGCACATCACAGGCACGACACATGACGTGAGTCTGACCGGGGTATCATGGTTCGGGGCATCGCCCGATCCACTGCCTTCGACTATGGACATGAGCTTGCACGGCAGAATCCCCTTCACCTGCCAGGTCCGATTGGTCTATCATGACCAACTGTCAGGGCCTGGCAGCAAATGTGGGCTGGCATTTCTCAACCTCTCAGAAGAACATCGTCGGATCTTGCTGCTGAACCTCTATAGCGACCCCACAACATGGGAACATGCGCAGAGGGACCGCCTGCGCAGCAGCCTCCTCATGGCAGGTCACTTGCTCATGGGTCTCCTGAAGCACTTCAGACCATTGAGACTCAGGCGGCGACAGACTCCCCGACAATGGCATGTCGGCGTCACCGAGGTGCAGATCGGAGAGAAACGGCATCGTGCAATCGTGAGAGATCGATCAGCAAGCGGACTCAGTCTGTTGATCTTCGCCAACGAAACTCCACTCACCTCGCCGTGGTTGGTACGGGGCGCAGGCGGACAACTGACGGCCTATCGCCCTATCTATCGCGCGAGGCGATGGAGGCTGATACCGAGAGTGGGCCTCCAGGCCATCCCCTAAACATTCAACGCACATTTGGCGTATGGCGCCAGAAACGAAACGACAGGAAAGGCACCGACTAATTTTATGCGATCACGCTCCCTTGCCATAATCAGTTTCACGTTATTGATGGTGACCGGACTCGGCACGCTCTCGCTCGCGGAAGACTTTACGGAAGCATGGTATCTCTCGCGTGGACGGGCCAACATGGACATTGAAAACTATAAAGCGGCCATCGAAGCCTACGAGAAGGTGGTGGAGCGTGATCCCAACCACCGTGACGCCATGCGCAACCTCGGCCTCGCCTATGGAAAACAGGGGCTCAAGGACAAAGCCATCGAGACATTCGACCGCTACCTCGCGAAGTACGACGACGACCCGGAGATTGCCTTTAACCAGGCACAGGCCCTGGAATGGTCTCGCTATGCTTACCGCGAAAAAGACATGTTGAAATATTTCCGCATGGGTCTGAAGCGTAAAGACGATACGACCATGCGCCTCAAATACGCGGCACACTTGGCGCAGCATAAGGAAACCAGCCAGGACGCCATCGCCCAATACGACACCATCCTCGGCCGGCAGCCCCGTAATCCCGAAGCCCATCGGGGACTGGCAAAAGCCTATGCCTGGCTGGGGAATAACGATCTGGCCCTCTACCACGCGAATCTGGCCCGGCAGTCTGGGAGACGGGAACCCGGCGATCTGACCAGTCTGCGCCAGGACATGCTCAAGGGACGCGAACCGACGATCGAAGGGGTGGTCGGGGTCCTCGCCCAGCCGGAAAAACCATTCGAGCTCTATGGGTTCCGGATCGGATCGCGCGGCAAAGTCGATTTGACGCCGTTTACCACCACGATCCTCGAAGTCGGCGCCGAAAATTTCTGGAGTTCCAAGGAACAGCTGGCAGGCAGCTACGTCTCATTGGCCAATCAGGTTCGGTTCAATCCATCGAATCGTGTCGACGCGATTCTGGAATACCACGGAGCCCCCCGCGGAGACGGGCTCGCGTACAAATTCGAATATGCGCATGAAGGGCAGTCCTTCTCG
>JANYAJ010000189.1 GCA_025361385.1 Nitrospira sp. | reverse complement strand
GAAACCGCCGAGATGCCCTCCTTCTATGCCGAGGGCGAGTATGATCTGGCAGGGTTCGCCGTCGGCGTGGTGGATCGGCCCAAGATGATCGATGGCCGCAGCATTGCGACGGGCGATGTGCTGATTGGACTGGCCTCAACCGGTTTGCATAGTAACGGCTATTCTTTGGCCCGCCGGGTTTTGTTGGACAAGGCCAAGCTGGACATGACCAGTTGCTTGCCGGAACTCGATCGGCCGCTCGGGGATGTCTTGCTGACGCCGACCAGAATCTATGCCAAACAGGTTCTCATGTTGATTCAGGAATATCCCATCAAGGGCATCGCCCATATCACCGGCGGCGGCATCACCGAAAATCTTCCGCGCGTATTTCCCTCTGGTGTCCGGGCTCAGGTGCAGCGGAGTGCCTGGACCGTGCCGTCTATTTTTCAGGCGATTGCCAGGCTTGGTCAGGTCGAACGGGAAGAAATGTATCGTGTTTTCAACATGGGGATCGGGATGATTCTCGTGGTGCCGGCGTCGGCTGCTCAGGCGGTCATCGCACGGGCTGCAGCGTTGGGCGATCCGGCCTGCCAGATAGGGACCATCGTGTCATCGACCGGCGATGGTCCATTGGTGGAGTATGTCGACTAAGCGGGCGGATGCGCTGCGAGTCGCCGTGTTGGCATCCGGGCGCGGATCGAATCTTCAAGCGGTGATCGACGCGATCGAAGCGGGGACCGTTCAGGCCAGGATTGTCGCCGTCATTAGCAATAAGAAAGATTCTCCGGCGCTCGAACGAGCCAGCCGGCACGGACTCTCCGGTCTCTTTATCGATCCCAAACCCTATGCAGGCAGACCCGATAGCCGCGAGGCCTACGATCTCGCGCTCCTCGATGTGCTTAGGCAGCACGACGTGGAGTTGGTGCTATTAGCCGGGTACATGAAGATCGTGACCAGGGTCTTGGTGGAGGCCTTCGCTGATCGCATGATGAACATCCATCCGTCGCTGTTGCCCTCGTTTCCGGGGTTGGATGTGCAGAAGAAAGCCATTGAGTGGGGCTGTAAGCTTGCTGGATGTACGGTGCACTTTGTGACGGAAGGCGTTGATGAGGGACCGATCATTCTTCAGGCAGCGGTTCCCATTCTCGACGATGACAGTTCCGACACCTTGGCGGCTCGGATTCTTGTCCAAGAACACAAAATCTACCCGCGAGCGGTTCAGCTATTCGCCGAAGGGCGATTACGGGTTGAGGGGCGTCGTGTGTTGATCGAGCAGGGAAAGCCGGTCGGCGACGCGACGATCGGCCCGTTCTAACTCCGTCGCGGAACGAACTTCCGGTAGAGTCTCAGGGAATGGTTGTGTATAATGCGCTGATCTGTGAGGCATTCGTCTCGCCGGTTGTAGGTTGGTTGCGTGGGGGGCTAGCTCAGTTGGGAGAGCACTACGTTCGCAACGTAGGGGTCGGGGGTTCAATTCCCCTGCCCTCCACCAAGCCAAGCTAGCTTGTGCTGGTTGTTCTTCTTTTTTCTCACTTCCGATACACCACCGTGACGCGGGCGAGATAGTCGACGAGTTCGGCGATCTGTCGTCGGATGACAACCCGGTCTTCTCGTGCGGCTGCTTGCTCCAGGACACCTCCGATCGCACTGATGGCGTCGAATCCGTATCCTCCCCCGTCCCCCTTCAGGCGATGACCGATCAGATGAATCGTGCGCAGGTCATTCTCTTTCAACGCACGTTCGAGCGTCTGCACGTCACGTCGACGATTCTCTAGAAAGCCCGGCACGATCTCTTGGAGTCCCTCGTCGATCTGCACGGTAATAGACCCCTCCGCGCTTTCATTCTGTCCGTTTGTCATGAGGTGCCGCGTCCTTTACAAGCCTGGAGCACTTCTAAGAGCGTGTGCTTCTTGATGGGTTTGGTCATGTGGGCATTGCAGCCGGCGTCGAGAATCTTGATCCCGTCTTCTTTCAGGGCCAGGGCGGTTAAGGCCATGATCTGTGTCGGAGGGAGATCATGTTCCCGCTCCCAGGCCCTGATCGCTTGGGTGGCCTCATAGCCGTCCATGATCGGCATCTGCATGTCCATGAGGATCAGATCGTAGTAGCCATTCTTGAATAGCTCTAATGCGATGGCTCCGTGATCCGCGATGTCGAGGCGATAGGGCGTCTGCTTCAAATAGGAACGGACGAGTACTTGATTGTCCGGGGAATCTTCAACCAATAAGATACGAAGAGCTCTAGTTTCGGTCGAAGGAGAGGAGGTCGTGGGGGCTGAACTCGTGGTGTGTGGGGTGCCCGCAGCACGGTCGAGGGCGATGCCGATGGTCTGCAGCAGATCCGACTTTCTGATGGGTTTGATCAAATAGCCGCCGAGTCCCATGTCGTACGTGCGGGCAATGTCGTCGGCCCAATGGTGGGAGGCCAGCATCACAATCGTCAGGCCCCGTGTGGCGCTGGCTTGTTGGATGGTTTTGGCAACCTGGAACCCGTCCATCTCCGGCATGCGACAGTCGAGGAGTAAGAGCTGGTAGGGACGCGCCGACGTAGAGGCGCGCCGCCATTCAGCGATGGCTTCGTGGCCGGATGCAACATCTGTGACCTCTGCTCCCAAGGCGGCCAGGGTTTCATGAAGAATCAGACGGTTGGTGTCATGGTCGTCCACCACAAGGGTTCTGATTCCCCGAAGATTGACGAGGACGTTATCCTGCGTAGGTGCTGGACTGGATTGCACCGCTAACTGTACAGCGCAATGGAACGTGCTGCCTTGCCCAAGGGTACTGTCGACCCATATGCGTCCGTTCATGAGCTCGGCTAATTGTTTTGAAATGGTGAGGCCTAAACCTGTGCCTCCGTACTTACGCGTGATTGAAGCGTGGCCTTGGGTGAAGCTCTCAAAAATGTCATCGAGTTTGTTGGATGGAATGCCGATACCGGTATCGCTGACAGAGAAACGAATCGCTCCAGGTATGGGGGAGTCCGGGTCTTTGATGACCCGCATGGTGATGGACCCGCTGTCGGTAAATTTGATCGCGTTGCCGATGAGGTTGAGCAGTATCTGGTGGAGCCGGTGGGGGTCTCCGATCAAGGCGCAGGGCACGGTGGGCGACAGATGACAGGCGAGCTCGAGCCCTTTTTCATTCGCACGCATGGCGAGAATCTCGATGGCCTTTTCAATCAAATCGCTCAAATCGAAGTCGATCGATTCCAGCTCTAGATGGCCGACTTCGACTTTCGAGAGGTCGAGAATGTCGTTGATCAGGTTTAAGAGGTTGCCGCCGGCTCGGCGAAAAATTCGCAAATACTTCCGCTGTTCGGGGGCGAGATCTGTTTCCCATAGCAGATCGGCCATGCCGATAATCGCATTCATCGGTGTCCGGATCTCATGACTCACGCTGGCGAGGAACTCGTTCTTTGCCCGGCTGGCGACTTCCGCCGCCTCTGTTGCAAGGATAAGGGCTTGTTCGGCCTCGTGCCGTTTGAGGGTTTCACGCTTCCGGGCAGCTCGCTCCTGTTTGAGAGAGGCTTGGACCCGTGCCAAGGACGTTTTTGGTTTGGGTGTTTTCTGTGTGGAGGCGAGTGTGGACTTGGTCGTGGTTCGGGGCATGGTCAGCAGGCTGTCACGATCAAGGCTATTGCTACGTGCCGATGTGGATCCGCGTGATGGTTAGTCCTCGTGGGAATGCGGGACGAGCGTGAGAATACCGGCCTGCTTGGCTCGATTGCGGCCTTCTTGTTTGGCCTGATACAGCGCTTGGTCCGCGGCTTTGATTAAATCGGTGGGGGAGGCGGTTCGGCTTGGGATGATGCTGGCAAAGCCGACGCTGATCGTGATGAATTTGCCGTCAGAATGTGTAATGCCGAGGGCTTGAATGCGCTGGCGAAGGGTCTCCGCCACCTGGGCCGCTCCATCCGTACGGGTGCCGGGGAGGACGACCACGAATTCGTCGCCGCCGTAGCGAGCGACCAGGTCTCCTGGTCTGTTGACGGCTCCTGAGATCGCAGCAGCCACTTGCCGGAGGCATTCGTCGCCCGACGTATGGCCATGGGCATCGTTATAAGTTTTGAAGCGATCGATGTCGAGCATGATCAGGGAGAGCGGCGTCGATTCGCGAACCGCCCGACGCCATTCCTGATCCACGAAGTCGTCGAATTGTCGGCGATTGGTAATGCCGGTGAGGCCGTCAAGGCAGGATAGGCGTAGAAGCATCTGGTTCGCCTCCTGGAGTTGGCGCATGACCTCAAGGAGTTCCTGCTCGCGCGCCTGCCGGCGATCGATTTCGTGAACCAGGCGTAGGACTGATCGGACACGCGTCAGCAGTTCAATCTTATTGATGGGTTTCCCAATATAGTCGAGTGCGCCTGCGGCAAAAGCGAGCTGGAGATCGACAGGATCGGTCTTGACGGTGACCATCATGATGGGCGTGTCACGGAATCGCTCGACCGCTTTGATTTGACGACAGGCTTCGATGCCGTTCATTTCCGGCATAATAATGTCCATGAGGATGAGGTCGATGCGAGCGGCTCCGCGCTTATCGCCATCGAGTCCGAGCAACCGGAATGCATCGGCTGCTGAGTCGGCGATCAGGATATGGTCGTAGCCGGCTGCCGAGAGAATGGACTGAAGCAGGAGTCGGTCATCCGCTGAGTCATCAACGATTAAAATTCCCATGCGCGCGGTACCCCGTGAATGCAAGTGGTGAGCCTGAGAAATCGTAGCAACTACTCCTGGTAAACTCCAGGATAAAGCTTTTTGACGCAGGGCTGGCAGATGCCGTGGCTGAATTCGGCCTCGGAATGTTCGCCAATATATTCTTCCAATTGCTGCCAAAATCCTCCGTCATTCCGGATTTTTCTGCAGGAGGCGCAGATAGGGATGAGTCCTCTGAGGACCTTGACCTCCCGTAGCGCCTTCTGCAACTCATCATTGCTTCGACGGAGCTCCTCTTCGCGCGCTTTACGGCAGTCCATTTCCTTCTTCAGCGCCAGCGCAGAGGCGGCGCGGGCGAGGAGTTCTACGCTGGTTACGGGTTTGGTGATGAAATCGATGGCTCCGGCCGCAAAGGCTTCTTGGAGGTTGGAGAGGTCACTCTTGGCCGTGACCATGATAATAGGAATGTCACGAAGATGCGGTCGGCTTTTGATCTGGCGGCAGGCTTCGACTCCATCCAGCTCCGGCATCAGGACGTCCATCAGGACCAAGTCGATTTGGGCTGGCGGTGTCTGGCCGTCCATGTTGAGCAGGAGGAATGCAGCCTGTGCTGAATCGGCACTCTGGAGATCCGTATGGCCTGCCTTTCCGAGGATGGCCCGGAGGAGTACTTGTTGGTCCGGGGAGTCGTCGACGATAAGAATGCCCATGCTGTGTCCTGTCAGGCGCTTACACGGAATGTGTGAGCAATTACCTTCGAGTATAGCAGGTGCCGGTCGGGCTACTGGAGTTTGGCGCGAACGAGTTCGCTGATCTGTTTGCCGTCTACCGTTTGTCCGGCCACCAGGACCATCACCGCTTTCATCACTGCGCCCATTTCTTTGAGCGAGTGTGCGCCGGTTTGTTGGATAGCGGTGTCGACGATGGTGGCGAGTTGTTCTGGTGAAATGGCTTGAGGGAGATAAGATTCGAGAATGGTGATCTCTTGTCGCTCCTTTGCCGCGAGCTCGACGCGGTTGCCCTTTTCAAATTGCTCGACGGATTCACGGCGCTGCTTGATCATGGTCGTCATGACGCGGCTCATTTCCGCATCGTCGAGATCCTTTTTGAGCTCAAGTTCCTTGTTCATGACGGCGGCCTTGACCATGCGAATAACGTCCATGCGCAATTGGTCGCGGGCCTTCATCGCGAGCTTGAGATCTTCTGTCAGGCGGTCGTGTAGCGACATGGAGCCTCAGGGGTTCAGGTGGTCTGTCGGGCACAATACGCTGTCGGTCTGACCCAGTCAATGCGGACGCATATGGGGCGAACGGGAAGGCCAGGGGTGAGGTAGTGTTCCGGCTGTGAGGGGCGTAAAATGGACCGATGCGCCGTTGAAGTCATGGGCCTCAATGCGGGAGGAACGATATGGTGATCGATTGTACAAGGGTGAAGAAATGGCGGCGAGTGGCGGTTGCGGGTTTGATGGGTTTCGTGCTGTGCTCGGTCGTTGGGGCCTGCGCTGGAGACCAACCCAAGCCCACGCCACAGCCGACTGCGGATCAAGTTCGTGGCCATGCCGATCGGGCATTCGAGAAACTTAAACTAGAGGAGCAAGAGCGAGCCGCCCAGCCGCCGGTTCCACGTTAGCGCGACCGACTTTCTAGCGATTCGTTTTGGGGCGTGTCCAGGTCACAAATTGAGCAAGGGGTTTCACCAGCGGCAATTCCCAGAGGAGTTGTTGCCGTGGCAGCCGCTCCACTTGCCGCGCTTCATGGAAGGTGCCAAGAAGGCAGGCAGAGACCAGTAGCCGCAGGACGCCTGAGAGAAAGAAGACGAAGGGCAAATTTGATGCATACGTGAGTGTGACACCTGCCCATTCGACGTGGGAAGGCAGGCCATCGACCAACCAACTGCCGAGCAAGGCCCCCACCGACCATCCTACGGCGTTGACCGTGCTGTACAATGCAATGGCTTTCGCGCGGTCCTCAGGATTGACCGAATCGAATACATAATTCTGCAAGCCCAAGGCCAGGCCGGCCCAGATCACACCACCCAGGAAATTGACTGCCAGCAAAAAGCCGAAGTTCGTGCTCACGAGGTAGAGCATGGGCAGAAACGGCACAGTGAATCCGGTGATGGACATCAACGCTTTGTTGCCGAAGCGGTCTCCGAATTGGCCCCAGGCCTGTAGGGTCAAGAGCTGACCGAGCAGTCCTGCTGCCAGCCATCCTCCGTACCCGAAATAGGACAGATGGATTTCTTGCAGCATATACAGGACGAAAAATGGGCCGGCCACTAACACGGCGACATGCATGAGCCCTGCGAAGAGCAGAAAACGACGAAAGTCTTTCGTGGCCCGCTGGCGGAAAAATCCGCGAAATCCTTGTTGTGCCTCGTGACGGGCGGTCTGGTGTATATCTTGAATAGGCGAGAGGGCCAAGACCGAGAGCAGGCGAGCGGTCCCCGCGACGGAGAAGATGATGATGAACCCCCACCAGGCAGTGGTGGAATCCTGCCAGAGGCTGAGGACCCATCCGGCTCCGCAGAGTGCGAAGAAACTGAGGCTGGCAATGATTTGAGCTCTGCGTGCGAAGTAGGCGCCCCGTTCGTGCTGATCGATCCAGTCGGCGATCAAGCTATTCCAAGCCGGTGTCGTGAAGTGGGCGCAAGCAAAATAGACGGCGGCGCCGCCCACGATGAGCCAGGGCCCCCACTGTGGGAGCAGAAGAGGCAGAAGCAAGATAGGGATCCAAGCGAGGGCTTGGCCTACGGTGCCGACAGAAATGAGCGCTTTGCGATTGGGGAACCACTGCAAAAGTTTGACGGAGGCAAGTTGAGCCCCCGTTCCGATGAGTTGAGGCAGCGCCGACAGCGCACTCAATTGGAATGGGCTGGCATGCAGAAGCAGCGCAAAGGCAGAGAGGTATTGCTCTCCACTGCCTTGTGTGATGGCCTGGCAGGCCCCATCTCGAAGGCCGTATCGAAGGCCCTGCTCACCTGCACTTGGGGGTCGGGAGGTGGTTGGCGTGGTTTCTTGAAGGGTGTTGGTCGACGTCAATTACACAGGGTCCTTTTCTGAGAGGGATATCTGATCAGCGTAGCATAGACGCTGAGATGGAGCGTATAAAGATGAGCTATGTTGTCAGTCGGCCATTGACCCCTAGCAGCGCTCCCGATACCATAACAGCATGAGCGAACAGCCGATAAATCTAACCTCCATGCGCGCGCGAAGCAAAAGAAGGACGCAGGTTCTGGTGAGCATACTGGCTGCTATGGGGTTTGCACTCTGTGCCTGGGAGGGAGTCGAGGCGCGGGATTCATTCGTCCAGAAAGAGCAGGCGACCACCGAGGCAGATCCCACGCAGAGCCCGTCATTCGACGACCAGAAGAAGGGCATCCCTCAATCCCTGTTTACCTGGATCAAGATGGCCAGAGGATATGATGTCGAGTGGGATACGTTCGGCCGCAAAGGTTGGTACACACAAGACCCCCGCCTGAAGCCTGTTGAGCCTGGCTCGGTGTTTCCCCGGGACATCCCCGCGATATATATTGTGTTCGAGTCGGCTCCACTGGAAGATCCTACCCAGTTTAGCGCGCAATGGTTTATCGAGGAGCAGAAGGGCGTTTTCTCGTCCGTGCCGATCGGCAGAGATACGTTGGAAGTGCCGGGGCACGAACGCTATGGGTTTTTAGAATTGAAGAGGACGGGGGATGCGTGGGCCGTGGGGACCTATCTGGTGAAGCTGTTCATTACACCGCTTGGGCAACAGTCGTTTCATGCCGGTAATCAAGTGGGTACCATGCGATTTACCATTGTCGAGTCTGTTCCCCCTGCCGGTATGAATTCGCACAAGTAATCACTATGATCGTGCGAGAAGAGTTCCGATGCCTAGCTACGAGTATATGACGGATCACTGTCAGCGGCAGCCGCCCTGTGCAGGACGCAGAGAGTACATGCAGGGGGTATCGGCAGAACCGCTGAGGGCCTGCAAGGACTGTGGGGCGGCGATACGTCGCGTCTTTTCTTCATTTGCAGCACGATCCGGCGCGGTGGGGGTCTCGAGTCCTGAGCCGACCGGTTTGAACATGACAGGCATTCCAGTTCCGTCACAGCTGCCGAGCGGCGGGGAATGTCGTGGCGACGGTCATCCTCATTAAACAGAGAAAAGGAGCAGGATGGGAGAGCGTATCAAAGTAACGGATGCGGAGAAGCTGGCGCTGCTCTATGAACGATTCAGAGATGTTTGTCTGGTTGAAAAGGAAGTCTGGAAAGAGATCTTCATGCCGCGGGATATTACGCAGGGGCCGGTCAGGACGAACGTGCAAGACCGGTATGATGTGGAAATCGACGATCCGGCGATTGAAGATGCCCTGGATGCGAATATCCCTCGCGGCAGCCAGAGCCTGGCCGCCGCGATTCAGGAATATCGAGCCAATATTTCTTTTTATCGAAAAACGTGAAGCGTTAGCGGGCCGCGAGCACGCGTTCGACATCCTGGACGATCTCGGGCGCCAAGGGCTTTGTGCGGTGCGGGTATCGTGCGACGACCTTTCCTGACCGGTCGACCAGATACTTCTGAAAGTTCCACTCCACTTCACCGGGGAACGGGCTTTGTTCGGTCAGGTACCGGTAGAGTGGATGTTTGTCGTCGCCTTTCACGCTGATTTTGCTGAAGAGCGGAAACGACAGACTGTATTTGGTGTAGCAGAACGTTTTGATCTCGGCATTCGTTCCTGGTTCCTGTTGTCCGAAGTTGTTGGCAGGGAACGCCAGGATCTCAAAGCCCTTCTCCCGATACTGCTCGTACATCTTTTCAAGGTCCGTGTATTGCGGCGTATTGCCACAGAGACTGGCCGTGTTGATCAACAACAGGACCTTGCCACGGAACTGGCTTAGCGAGACCGGCTTGCCATCGATATCGTTCAGCGTGAAATCGTAGACCATGGGTGTTTGTGCTGCCATGAGTATGGTTCCTTCTTCTCTCGCCTGAGCGGGGCTTGGCTCAAGCAGGTTGCTTGAGCCAATGCCGACGACCGAACTCATTCCTATGAGTAATCCCACCAGACTCCGACGTAATTGTTCCATCGGGCACCTCTCGGTTAAAGTCGCTCCAAGGCGTCAATGCGCGCTTCAATCGGCGGATGCGTGGCAAAGAGATGCATGAACCCTGAGGAATTGCCGGAGATCTTCATGGTCGCGAGCGCATCTTGCGAGGAGTACTCGACTTGCGACCGGCTGACCCACCGATCGATCGCGCGCAGGGCCGAAATCATCGAGTCCTTGCCATAGACCTTGGCGGAAAAGGCATCAGCCCCGAATTCACGCTGGCGTGAAAACCAGCTAATCAGGACGGAGGCCAGGATACTGACAATGATCTGGAGGACAATCGACAACCCAAAACCGAGCGCCGCTTGATCGCGTTCTGCGAAGAACCGACGCACCCACATCGCAATGTAGTAGACGAAGGTATTCATCAGTCCGGCCAGGACGGTCGTCGCGAACATGTCTCCGTTGTACACGTGCCCCATTTCGTGGGCGAGAACCGCACGCACTTCCTGCTCGTGCAAGTTGCTTAACAAGCCAGTTGAGACCGCAACCATTGAGTTGTTCTTGCTGGGGCCGGTTGCGAAGGCGTTGGGGTCGGGAGATTCGTAGACCCAGACCTCAGGCATCGTGATCTGGAGCCGCTGTGCGATTTCCTGGACGGACCCGTAAATGACCTGCTCAGCTTGCGTCCGGGGTTGCGTGATCTGGCGGCAATCCAACATGGCCCGCGCCATCTGTTTGGAGAAGGCCAAACTGATAAAAGCGCCACCAAAGCCGAAGACGAGGGCCCAGACTAATGAGCTCAGATCGACCGATCCTCGCAGGTCGATTCCGAACATCGGTAATACAATATTGATCAGCAACGGCACGGTGAGCGACAGCGTCACCATGATCAGAATATTGGCGGCCAACAGCAAGAATATGCCTTTCATCCACTTCATCGAGATCCTCCTTCAAGACCACGTTCTCGCCCCATCATTGGGCGAGTCATCAATGCGTGTGATTATACTAACCGATTCTTTGAAATGCATCTCAATCGAGATTGCGATCAGGGAATGTGTTCACAGCAATAACTCCTGAAAGGCCAAGGTCAAGGTCCCAGAAGTGCCTGAAACTCCTGGACAAAGTTGACCCATTCCCGTCCTTCCTGCTAGAACTGACTCATGCAGAAGCTACCGAGGCGATGGCTCCACATGTTGGCGACTGTTGGGTTGCTGACTTCTGTCGGCGTGACTACCGTGGAGGCAGCAGAGCCCGCTCAGTCCGGCCCTCCCACGGTGATCCCGGTGGCGGCAGACGGGGTGCAGCGAGCCACGGTGACGCTGGATAGCTACTCCTATAGCCCCAATCATCTGATTGTCGAAGCCGGAAAACCGGTTGAACTGACGCTGATCAGCGTGACGATCATTACCCCGCACAATTTCATTATTAAGGATCCAGCGGGAAGCCTCTCTATCGAACAGGATGTGAGTGCCGGCAAGACGGTCACTCTCAAATTTACGCCCACTCAGCCCGGCACGTTTCCCATCTACTGCGATAAGCGTCTCTGGCCGTTGCCTAGCCCTCGCGACAAAGGGATGGAAGGGAAGCTGGAAGTACGATAGTGGTGGCGACGACTGTAGAGACCTCCAAACAGGAACTGCTCCGCGATCTCCTCAAGCAAGTCTCCCGTCTCTTTTATACGACCTTGGTCGTGGTTCCGGCAGATGTGCGCGATCAAGTCAGCCTCGGCTACCTCTTTGCCCGAGCCGCGGACACGATTGCGGACACGGATTTAATCGACCGTCCGCGGCGGCTGGATTTACTCAGCCAACTCAAAGCGCAGTTCGTGAGCGATCAGATCGTCTGGACTCAGGTGCAAGAGATCCAGCGCGCCGTGGGGCCAGTCCAGCACAACCCTGCCGAGCGGATCCTGCTTGAACGGCTGGAAGATTGTTTCAGGCTCTTCCTGGCTTTTTCGCCGGACGATAGACGCCGCATTCAACGGCTCATGACCACGCTGACGCAAGGCATGGAGATGGACCTCGTCGCGTTTCCCGGGACGTCAGCGGCAGATCTCACGGCGTTGAAGACGCTGGACGATCTGGATCGCTACACCTATTACGTGGCTGGCTGTGTGGGCGAGTTCTGGACAGATTTGATGTGCGCGCATCGGAAGGCCCTGGCTTCGTGGAAGGTACGGGACATGGCTGAGGTCGGGGTGCGGTTTGGAAAGGGGCTTCAACTCACGAACATCGTGAAAGATATTGCGCACGATCTTCAGAACGGCCGCTGCTATGTGCCGGCGCCCCTGCTGGCCGAAGCCGGACTCACCGCACGAGACTTACTGGACCAGCGAAACCGTGCGAGGTTTCAGCCGATCCTGAGCAAACTCGTCCGTATGGCGGTGGAGCATCTCGATCAAGGTTGGCTCTATGCGATGTCGATCCCGCGCCACGAAATGCGACTGAGGCTATCCTGCATGTGGCCGATTCTCTCCGCCGGCGAATCGCTGAAGCTGGTCATGCAGTCGCCCGACCTCTTGAACCCGGCCGTCAAAGTGAAAATCCCCCGCAGTACGGTCTACCAGATCATGGCCCTCACAACCTTTACCGGCGCCTGCGGCCATGTAGGGACGGCCTATTGGGGCCGGCTCCGAAAACAAATAATCTAGTTTTTCTACGAAGGGCTTGTATGCAGATCCACACCGGCTGGACTCAGAGGATCGCGCGGACGCAAGCCATCATGTCGGCGGCTTGGCAGATTCTGTGGGAAGACAAGACCCTGTTGCTCCTGCCCATCGCCTCGTCTGCCAGCCTCATGTTGCTTACGGCGTCGTTTGCCGTGCCTGCGATCCTCGGAGCATTGACCGGGGCTTCGATGTCTGATGGGCTTCAAGAGATTGAGACGTGGTCCTACGCCGGCATGTTTCTGTTCTATGTGGTGACCTATGGCGTCGCCATTTTTTTTAATGCCGCCCTCGCGATCTGTGTCTTGCGGAAATTGGAAGGGAAGCAGGCCACGATTCTGGATGGGCTGCGCGAAGCCCTGTCCTGCTTTCCTCAGATCCTCGGTTGGGCCCTGGTCTCTGCCACCATTGGAGTGGTCCTCAAAACGATTGAACGAAGGTCCGGTTTTGTCGGGAACCTGGTGGCGCGCGTTTTAGGGCTGGCCTGGACCGTCGCCACGTTTCTCGTGGTGCCGGTGTTAGTGGCGGAACGAAAAGGGCCGCTCGAAGCCATTCAAGCATCCGTGCAGCTCCTCAGGCGAACCTGGGGCGAAGACCTCTTGGCCGGTCTCGGATTCGGGCTGCTCTACTTCTTCTGGGCCATCCCAGGAGCTTTTGCGTTCGTCATTGGCGCCGGCATGATCGCCACCCATCCCATACTTGCCATCGCAATCATGGTCCTTGCCATTCTTTATTTCCCCCTCCTAGGCCTCGTACTCTCCACTATGTCGACCATCTTCGACGTCGTGCTCTATCGCTACGCCAGCACAGGCACCATCACTCCAGGCTTCGACCGAGATCTCCTCGACGGCTCTTTTCTGATCAACGAAAAATAAGTAGAAGAAAAGTAGGTCGCCTGGGGCGCTTACGTTTCAAGGAGGGGCGACGTAACGACGGGGCGCTACTTGTAGGCTATAGGTGATCCGACTGTTGCTCTCTTACTAAGGGCGTGTCAGGGCCTTGGCGCTGACTTCCGCCGGAAGAGCGAAATTCGTACCCCTGCTCTGTGGGGAAGGAAGGCTGGAACTGACCGAGTCCGCGAGGGAATTCCAGAAGGTTTCCGCCCCATAGAGCAGGGGTCCTCGCTCTGGAGGCGAGAAAGCGATAGGCCCTGTCACACCCGATCTACTTCTTCTGCGGCTCCAACATCTTCTCGCCCTTCTTGAACACCCCATAGATCGCTTGCGAGGGACAGGCGTCCAAGCAGAGGCGGCAGCTTTCCAGGCAGCGGGAAGGATCGAACTTGTACGGTGGGGTAGAGAGCCAGGCGCCGGTCGGGCAGATGGGTATGCAAATGCTTTGATGCGTGCAGCGGTCTGGATGGCGGACGAGGTGATCGCGAATGATCATCATAGGTTTGACTCCTTCGAAGAGACCTTGAGAAAAGATGTCGAACATGTTTCTGTTGGGGAGACTGTCGCTCACTTCCACTCCTTCACAAGTTCCTTCAGACGATCCTTCAGGTCTGGAATCTGTTCCAGATTGTTCTGAATCGCCCCCAGGATCTTGTCGGCCCTGGCAGACATCAGGGCGTCTTTGTCTTTTTTGGCCAGCCGATCGTATTCCACATAGGCCCTGTGATGCGTCGGCTCAAGGAATGTCCGAGCCACCGCCAGGGCTTCGCCGATCTCATAGGGCTCCGGCGCCATTGGGGGGACGATCGTAAAGGTGCCGTCGGTGAAGACGAGCACTGCGGCCCCCTGTTTCCCCTTGAGGGGGATGACGGCTTTGACGGTCTTGTCCGCCAAGGACGCCCAATTTCCGATCAACCCAGGAAACTGCTTCATGAAGGCCACCTTCTCCAGGTTGGCTTTCCATTTTTCTTCGACGGCCATCAGAATCCTTTTTAGTCGACGCTACAATGTGAGCGGAGGGAGTATCGTAGGAATTGGGTGGTCGGGCATGATGAGACGGGTCACGACCTCACCTTTGACGACGTGGCGCTCCATGATTTCCGTCACATCGGCATTGGTCTTGACTTGATACCACACACCTTCTGGATAGATCACCACGCTCGGCCCCTCAGCACAATGATCAAGGCACCCCGCTTTATTGGCGCGGACGATGTCTTTCAGGTCCAGCCGTTTCGCCTCTTGTTTGAAGTGGGCATGGAGGGCTTCGGACCCCAGTTTGGAGCAGCTCCCACGGGGATCGTCGGGTGAACGTTGATTGGTGCAGACGAAAATATGTCTCTTGAATCCGGGCATGAGGTGACTCCCAGTTAGGCAGGCATCGCGACGGTGTGCATGCGGCCAATGAGTTGGGTGACGTCGGCAGAGGTCAGGAACGAAGAGTGCGTAGACATGCCGGTGAGAATCGCGGTGATTTCACATAGCCGTAACGAGGCCCGTTGAAACTCTTCTTGGTTGGACAGGGCTGAGCCCTGCCCGGCTGACAATTTGTCGAATTCCCCGCGAATATCGCGAAAATCTCGCTGGAGGTTTTTCTGCATCGAACAGCCTTCGCAGTACCATTTTGGGCTTTGATCGGTCGAGGGGGATAGACGATCGTAGGTCCGGCCAAAAAAGTCCTTCCCGAGCGATAACTTCATGAGTGCGGTGCCGGTCGCGCCGCAGGCATTGCAGGATGATCCGGACGTGGAATCCATAGAGCCTCCCTCTGTCGATCGTGAGTTGAAGAGGGGCGAATCTTACACCAGGCCCGCGCGCACTGTCCACCCGATGGGCCGGCCCTCGAGAGCCAGTCAGTGCATTTTTATCAACGTTGTAGCAGAATGGATTGAGACGTTGGCGAATGAGTTTCGGGAGGAGGGAGCGACCATGGTCATCGGGGTGCCAAAAGAAATTAAGGATCATGAATATCGAGTCAGCGTCACGCCCGATGGGGTGCGTGCATTGCGTCAGGCCGGCCACGAAATTGTGGTCGAGCCATCGGCTGGAGCCGGCAGCGGATACTCGGACGACAATTACCAGAGCGCTGGCGCGAGCCTGGCCACATCAAAAGAGCAATTGTTTCAGCACTCGACGCTGATTGTGAAGGTCAAGGAGCCGCTCCTTTCCGAATGTGCGCTCTTTCGTCCAGGCCAGGTTCTGTTCACGTATCTCCATCTGGCCTCTCTTCCAGAGCTGACCAAGACCCTGTTGGATACGAAGATCACGGCGATTGCCTACGAAACGATCGAGGCCAAAGACGGCACGTTGCCGATGCTCAAGCCGATGAGCGAAATCGCGGGGCGCATGTCGGTGCAGATCGGTGCCCGTTATCTGGAGAAGACGCAGGGAGGGCGCGGGCTGCTCTTGGCTGGTGTGCCTGGCGTCGAGCCGGGGAAGGTCGTGGTGCTAGGGGCTGGGGTGGTCGGGAGTGCCGCGACTCGGATTGCGGTTGGGATGGGGGCTCAGGTGACGGTGATTAATCTCGATCTTGAACGGCTGCGGGTACTCGATGAATTGTATCGTGGCCGAATTGTGACGCGTGCTTCCACGCAGGCCGCGATTGAGGAGTCCGTGATGGCCGCCGATCTCGTCATCGGGGCGGTGCTCGTGCCTGGAGCTCGAGCGCCCAAGCTGGTCTCGCGTGCATTGGTGGCACGCATGAAGCCAGGATCTGTGGTGGTGGATGTCGCGGTCGATCAAGGTGGTTGCTTTGAAACCACGAAACCCACGACCCATTCTGACCCGGTCTATGTGGTGGACGGGGTGCTCCATTATTGTGTGGCCAATATGCCGGGGATTGTGCCACACACATCGACGATCGCCTTAACGAACGAAACACTCCCGTATCTGTTGCGATTGGCCTCGCTAGGCGTGGCGAACGCCATCCGGGCAGACGCTGGTTTGGCAAAAGGCGTGAACCTGTCGGCCGGAAAAATTACCTGCCGAGGAGTGGCCGATGCCCATGGCTTGCGTTTTGACCCTCTGATGTAAGACAATCCCTCCTCGCTTGGGGTTCTGTTCTTTTTGTCGGGGCGTAGCGCAGCCCGGTAGCGCATTGCGTTCGGGACGCAAGGGTCGGAGGTTCAAATCCTCTCGCCCCGACCAAACAGAACCGGTTCGTATCGTCTGCTCATGCTCGTGTTTGCAAATCTGATGCGGGCGAATAACCCTCTCCAACGTTTCCTTTCTCCTTTTCCAGTGATCTCGCACCGAGTGCTGCACGTGCTGACGCGCACAGCGAATGTTTTCCAGCCTATCGATTTTTTATTTTGTGAACCAGTATGCGAAGTTCACACGCGCCGAATCGCAAAACGCGTGACGCCTCTATAGAGGTGTGAGAGTATCCGTTCGTTGGATAGGCTGATTC
>JANYAJ010000171.1 GCA_025361385.1 Nitrospira sp. | reverse complement strand
TGAAGGTGTTCCGGTCAGGGGCTCAGTTGCGTGCGGAAATTACCTGCACCGGCGGCCTATACGGTACGGAGGACAAGGGTGGCACGCGGATCACGTTGGATAGTTGGTTTCGCGAGGTCCACTATCTGGTTCATGAGGATGGAGCGTGGCGCTTTCAGGGGAACGCGGGCGCTGCGCCGAGCACAGCGCCTTTCACGTCTAGCCCTCACCATCCGCTCTTCTAGCAGGATGCTGAAACAATCCGCCAGCCTGGGAACGATGAACGGTGAGTGATGAACGATGAACGATGAGCAAAGAAGTCTCTCTTACTTCAGCGTTCCACGTTCATCGTTCTAAGTTTCGCTCGGTGCGGCCTTGCTGGACGGCCTGTTTGAGCATCCTGCGGTGATTCTGATCTCATCACCATGCAGAAGATTCTGGCCAGGTTGTCTTTATCGGGCGAGCCTATCGGTAGTCTGCTAGTCACTCAGGCTCGGGAGAAGTCCGATCGCAGTTCTGTCGGTTTTGGATCGAGCCGATCGGCTCAATTCCATGTGCGTCGGCTTGGTGGTGAGCTCGAAGGATCCCATCGGGGCTCCGACCTCTTCTAGCGCCGGTTCCATTTCAAACCGCTCTCTCCGGATTTCGCTGCCGGTTTTATTCCGGTAGATCAGCTCGTCCGTTTCCAGATCATATTCTGGAATCTCGATGTTCGCCCAACGCTGCAGGAAGTAATGGGCGTAGAGGGTATAGAGACCGTGGTCCTTGCTGTTATGCCGCAGGACGTATTCCGGCATGGTCTTCACATCCAAATCGGCATGGTAATGCTGGAGCCAGAGGTAATCTCCCAGGATGACCAATTTCATCAGCGGAGAGTCCGAGTAGAGCTTCAGTTTGACGGCTTTCCCCACGGCCTTCAGCCGTTTGAGGAGCAGGATGCTCTGCCGGACTTCTGCCCGGAACTTTTCCAGTGTGAACTCCGGATGGTTGATCGCCTGGATGCGGGCGCTCGCTTCCTGGCTGTAGGGATTCACCAGCATGATTCTCGCCCCCAGGCACTTGTCGAGGACGGAGGACAGGCCTCCTACTTGGTCCACAAACGTGCTATGGCCTGTCGACCCGATGACCGAGATCGTTCGGCCTGTGCCCTGTTCTTCCCGGAGCTTTGCGATATGCCGTTGCGCTCCCCGCGTGCGGCGCGGGAAGAACGAGACGAGGCCCGCTCCGGTTGCCACAAGTGCGAGGGCTCGATCCCGCATGCTGCGACGGATGTAGTTGAGGCCGATGATCAACAGCACCGTCAGCGTCATTTCCACCGCGATGAGCGAGAGTTTGTCCTGTTCGACGCGTGCCCAGAAGGCGAGGAAATGCCTGGCGCCTGCCGGGAGCAAGAGCGCAATGCCCGCACTCAAGGCGACGATGACGATGTGATAGAGACTCCCCGCGGCGTCGTGGAGGAGTGCTCGAACGGTTGACGAAAATTCATGAAACACGGATGCACCTCTTGATGTTGTGAGGTCCCCACGAGTCTGTCGGGCTAGCAATGAACGCGAGGGATGAGTCGGCCTTCGACGAAATGCTCAGCAGATGCGGACGGCTGCGTGCGGACAAAAAAAGATCGCGGGAAACCTCATGTCTACTGGAGGACTGCAGCCTCCGAGCATGGAAGGTCTTACGCGATCACTCGTCACCCTACCATGCACCTATCGGACATGCAAGGAATGCGACGAAAGCTGTGCAAGCGTCAGAAGGCGTAGCTTGAAAAGATCGTCGTTCGCGAAACGTATCTTGCGACAAGGGAATTCTCCGCTTGCGAACGACGAGATACGCACGACGCTATACGGCAGCCTGCTAGTACTGCAACGTCGAAGGTTCCCGATGGAACTGTGCCACAGTCGGGCGAACCAGTTCGGCGAAGTCGCGATAACGGAGCTTCATGGCTCCCGTGTGGGTCCCGGCGTCGAAGAAAATGTGTTCATCTTTGGTGAGCAGTTGATCGACGTAGACAGCCATGCTGTAGAGATTGCCGAACGGAGGCATCGTCCCCACTTCGCAGTCCGGAAAGAGTTTTGCGAGTTCCTGTTCCGTTGCCAGCCTCACGTGTTTGCTGTCGAGCACTTCTTCGAGCCGTTTGAAATCTATACGCCAGGTGGAAGTGACGACCGCCATCACAAACCGCTGGTCGGCTTTGGCGACCACCACTTTGGCGAACAAGTCTCCTGGCACATGGAGCGCCTCCGCCGTCCTTTGTGCGCTGAAGGCCTTGTCATGATTGAGCACCTTGTAGGAGATCTTGTGGCTGTCGAGATAGGTTTGGAGTCTTTTGAGGACGGGCATGGCAACCTCCATGGCAATGGGTGGGCAGGATGCTGAAAAAGCCTACGAGCTGCGTTCTCGCATCGTTCAGACCCTCAACGTACCCTCCGGGTACGCCTCGGCCCTTCACTCGCTGCGGCCTTGCTGGCAGACTTTTTGAGCATCCTTAATCCGCAGCGATATGGCTCCATAGAGTCAAGGAGCAAGGGGAATGCCATTGCTCTTGCGCAGGATTGAATGGACGAATGTGTGATCTGTCGAGTGGTTAGAGCGGGAGGATCGTGAAGTGGCAGAGAGGTTTGGTGGCAGAATAGGGCAACGGCCCTTAGCTGGCTGTCCTGAAATGCTACGACGAAGCGATGTGGAGAGGGTTTGTCTGATTCATCTTGTTTGTTTAGTTCAACCAGATAAACGAGATAAACAAGAGAAACCAAAGGAACAGCCCGCCACTAGCGGAGGCGCTCGCGGCCATGCGGGGTCGTCAGGTCCTGGTCAGGACCGAGGGGGACGATGCGGGTCGGATTGATGTCGTCGTGGGTGACGTAGTAATGCCGCTTGATGTGCTCGAAGTTCACGGTGTCGGCGATGCCGTCTGTCTGATAGAGGTCTTTGAGGTAGCCGAAGAGGTTGGGGTAGTCGATGATCCGTCGGATGTTGCACTTGAAATGGCCGTGGTAGACGGCGTCGAAGCGCACGAGGGTGACGAACAGGCGCCAATCGGTTTCGAGGAACTGTGAGCCGAAGAGGTAGCGTTGGCGCGCCAGCCTAGCCTCGAGTTGATCGAGAGCGTCGAAGAGGCGCAAGGCGGCCCGTTCATAGGCTCGCTGCGAGGTGGCGAATCCCGCGCGATAGACTCCGTCGTTCACGTTCTCGTAGATGAAGGTGTTGAGGTCGTCGATCTCTTTCCTGATGCCGTCTTGATAGAGGTCGATCGTGTTCTCAGTGAAGCGGTTGAACTCGCCGTTGAACATGCGCATGAGATCGTCGTCGGAATTGGTGACGATGCGTTTCGTGACGGTATCCCACAAGACAGGGACGGTGAATCGTCCCCGATAGTTTGGGTCGGTGGCTTTGTAGGCCTGGCTGAGGAACTGGAATCCGTTGATGGGATCGAGCGAATGGCCCGGCCCTTCGCGAAAGGCCCAGCCCCGCTCGTCGCGGATCGGGTCCACGACCGTCATGCCGATGACGTCTTCGAGCTTCTTGAGTTTCCTCACAATGATGGTGCGATGGGCCCAGGGGCAGGCCAGGGAGACATAGAGGTGGTAGCGGCCGCTTGCAGCAGGATAGCCGGAGCCTCCGTTCGCGGTCACCCAGTCCTTGAACCGATCCGGCTGCCTGGTGAAGGCGCCTTCGACGCTTTGCTCGT
>JANYAJ010000166.1 GCA_025361385.1 Nitrospira sp. | reverse complement strand
CTCCTGTATTTTCCCTCTGCCTTCGATCGGTATGGGCAAGAGGCGCTTGCCGAACGGATTGCGCCTGCCAGACGTCTCGTCGTCTCGGAATCTGAGGCGCTTCGGTTTGCCTGCAATGCCATCTGTGTCGGGAAACACGTCGTGCTGCCAGCCGGATGCCCGGAAACAGAATCCCAGTTGACCTTGCATGGCTATCTCTCCCATCCGGTCCCGCTCGATGAATTCATGAAGTCTGGAGGATCGGCGAAGTGTCTCACTCTTGCCCTCGACTGATCCATGCGGCTGCTGAAAATGTCCGTCAGCTGGGGCAACGCTGAGCGATGAACTATGAACGAAAAGCGATATTCACTTCAGCGTTCATCGTTCAGCGCTCAATGACTCGCTCGCCTGCGGCCTCGCTATCGGAACATTTTGAGCAGCCGCGCGCGGGTAAAGGAAGGAATACCGTTTGAAAGATGACGAGTAACGTCTGACGACCTAAGCGGTCAGGGTTTACTTCTAAAGAGGAAAGAGCCGTAGAGACCGGCGATGGCGATGGTGACGAGTTCGATCGTCAGCAGCAGTCGGCTCACGATGGCGTCAGGTGTGGGAGGCGAAAGGATAAAATGGAGGCCGAGGAATTCGGGGTCCTGTGGGAGTGGAGTTTCCCAGGGTGGGAAGAGGAATGCGAGGACGAGTGCCGCGACCATGCCATACAGAAGTTGAAGATTCAGCTGATCCGGTTGTGGCTCGACCCGTGGAGCTGTTGGCGGAGGGACCTCGATCGGATCAGCATGGAGCCTCTGGCCGCACTGCGTACAGTAGCGGCTGATTTCCGGGAGTTCATGTCGACAGGATGGGCAGAGTTTCATACGCAGTTCGGTGCGTAGGCTACACGGAACTGCGCTGCTTTACTAGCAGGATGCTGAAAAAGTCCGCTGGCGTTGGGAACGCTGAACGGTGAGCAATGAGCAAAGATACCCCTCCCACTTCAGCCTTCTGCGTTCATCGTTCTGAGTTTGCTGAATGCGGCCTTGCTGACAGACTTTTTGATCATCCTTGTAAACGGGAGTGGGTTGTTTCTCGATCAGAAGTTGTAGCTCAAACCAAAAGCTACATGGAACATGTTGTAAGTGCTGTTGAAGCCAAATAGATTGAAGTTGGCACCAGGAGGGGTTTCGGAAAAATTGAATCGTGCATGATTGAACTTGCCTTCCATGAAAACCGTAAAGTGCCTGGTGACATAGTATCTAAGTCCTGCTTGGGCATTTAACCCCAGCGCCGTACTAGATTGGGTGTTATCAGAGGTAAGAGATGGATCTTTCAATCGAGCAATGAATAATCCAGGTCCAAAGGCGATGTATGGCTGGAGCCGTGTTTTATGGTAACGAAAGGTCAGGTTAAGTGGTGCCAGCGTGAATACTCGAAAGTTCAGTCCTTCTGTGCTTGCGGAGCCAGCTGACGCCCCGGATGGTGCAAAGAAGGTGATCGTTTGCTGTTTAACGTGGGGCGTCGTGTTATACATCTCGGCTTCCAAGCCGAACCAAGGTACGGACTGGAAGTAGTGCCCAACTTTGGCCCCATAGAGAATTGAACTCTTTAGTGCCTGGTCTGAAGTCGTCGAGCCTGGAATAAAAACACCTGTTAGGTCGTTGTTACTGAGCCCATTGCCGACGGATGGCAACGTCACGCCGAACTGCCCCGCCACGTAGGATTCTGCATACGCCTTGGGCGCAAAGAGAACAATTGGCACCATCAGTGCTACCAGACTTGCGAGCACGACAGGTCTTGTCATTCGTAGGGTTTTCATCGCTAGCTCCTTCACTTTCACTTGAAAACAATGTCCATTTCATCCTAATCGGTCGGGGCATCAGGACGAAGAACATTTCACATTCGTACAGAGAGGGAGCAAGGCATGTGCCACTTCAGCTATTTCGACTCCGGTTGGGGAGGCCTGTGGAGCTGCCTGGACTTGACAAAATTCAAGGGCGGCCTCTCGTTCATTGACAGGCTGGAGAGCCGGTTCCTATAATTCGCCCGCCAGAGGACTGACCTAGAACCGCTATTGGCTGTCATCCATCCTCCAGGCAGACTGTGAATAATATGCAGATAGTGAATCGTATCGGCGTGATCGGCGCTGGTGCTTGGGGCACCGCGCTCGCCAAACACATGGCGGAAAAGGGGCTGCACGTCAGGCTCTGGGCCTATGAGCGGGACGTCGTCGATTCGATCAATCAGACGCACGAGAATCGGGTCTTCTTGCCTGGCGTGACCTTGCCCCCGTCACTCAGCGCGACAAACTCTCTCGTGGAAGCCGCGAGCGACTGTGACGGCCTCCTTTTTGTTGTCCCGTCGCATGTGGCCAGGCTCGTCCTCCAGCAGCTCGCTCCCCTCTTGCCCTCTTCTCTACCCCTGATCAGTGCAACAAAAGGCGTCGAAGAAGAGACATTCAAGTTGATGACCCAGGTGATGGAGGAGATTCTGCCGGCGCCACTACATTCCAGGCTGATGGTCTTGTCCGGGCCGAGTTTTGCGGCAGAAGTGAGTCAGGGGCAGCCCACGGCGCTCTGTCTCGCGGGGCGGGAGGCTTCTCTGGTGAGCGCGTTTCAATCGGCATTGATGACCCCCGCGCTGCGCGTCTATGCGGATAGCGATATGACCGGCGTCCAATTGGGCGGGGCATTGAAAAACGTGATGGCCTTAGCGGCCGGGGTTGTCGACGGATTGGGCCTTGGCCACAATGCCAGGGCTGCCTTGATTACGAGAGGCCTGGCTGAAATGGTTCGCCTTGGGATGGCGATGGGCGCCGATGCGCGTACGTTTTACGGACTCTCGGGCATGGGGGATCTTGTTCTAACCTGCACCGGGTCGTTGAGCCGGAATCATACGGTCGGCGTTCGGTTAGGGGAAGGCGAGCGGCTGGAGACGATTCTGGGCAGTATGCAGGCTGTGGCCGAAGGTGTACGGACGACCAAGGCGGCGTCGGGATTAGCCCATCGCCATAATGTCGAAATGCCGATCGTGCGCGAGATCAACGCGGTGTTGTTCGAAGGCAAGTCCTGCCGTAAGGCGGTCACGGATTTGATGGAGCGCGATGCCAAGCTTGAGAAGGGAAACGCGTGAATCCTGCAGCACTCGAACGATTGCTGACAAACGTCCGAACCGGCACGCTGCCTGTGGCGACGGCGATGGAACAGCTCCGCACCTTGCCCTATGAAGATCTCGGGTTTGCGTCGCTCGATCACCATCGATCGTTACGGCAGGGGTTCCCCGAGGTCATCTTCTGCGAGGGGAAGACGTTGGTGCAGATTCGTGCGATTGCGAAGGCCCTGCTGAAACACCATCGCCCCTTGTTGGCGACGCGGGCGACTCGCCAAGTTGGCGCACTCATCACACGGCTTGACCGCCGAGCGGTCTATCATGACGAGGCGCGTATTGTGTCGATTCGCGACCCCAAGCGCCGGTTGCAAGGGCATGTGTTGGTGGTGACCGCGGGGACGTCCGATATTCCTGTCGCGGAAGAGGCGAAAGTGACGGCGGAAGTGATGGGGAGCCGGGTTGAGACGCTCTATGACGTGGGCGTGGCCGGTATTCATCGGTTACTCGAGCGTCAAAGCCGGCTGATGCAGGCTCGAGTGGTCGTGGTGGTCGCAGGGATGGATGGAGTGTTGCCCAGTGTCGTCGGTGGGTTGGTGTCCTGTCCGGTTGTGGCCGTCCCGACGAGCCGGGGTTATGGCGCGAGCTTCGGTGGATTGGCCGCGCTGTTGACGATGCTGAATTCCTGCTCGGCGGGGGTCGGGGTGATGAATATCGACAATGGCTTCGGGGCCGGGTGTCTTGCGCACAGAATCAACCTATTGGGAGAGCCAACAGCCGTCAGTTTTCAGCAATCAGCAAAGCCGAAGAGCAATAAGAAAGTGAAGCTGAGAGCTGAGAGCTGAGAGCTGTTGGCTATTTGACTTCGATCGTTCCGCGTTTCGGCCAGCCAACCGCCTGCGTTCTGGGGCCCTTCTCCCCGTTTGCCAGCAACTTGGCGCGCACTTCAAAACGATGCAGCCCTGCC
>JANYAJ010000130.1 GCA_025361385.1 Nitrospira sp. | reverse complement strand
ATGCCATGCTCGAGCAGAAACTCTGCGCGCTGAAACTGATCCGGCAGCTGCTGCTTGATGGTCTGCTCGATGACGCGGGGCCCGGCAAAGCCGATCAGCGCTTTCGGTTCGGCGAGAATCACATCGCCCAACATGGCGACGCTCGCGGTGACACCTCCGAACGTGGGATCGGCTAACAAACAAATAAACGGCAGTTTTGCCTCGCCTAGTTTGGCAACCGCGGCAGAGGTCTTGGCCATCTGCATCAGGGACAGAATCCCCTCTTGCATCCTGGCGCCTCCGGAGGTGGTGACCAAGATCACCGGCAACCGGGTTTCCAGCGCGCGATCGATCGCCCGGCAAATTTTTTCGCCGACCACCGACCCCATGCTGCCGCCCATAAAACTGAAGTCGAATACGCAGAGCACCACCCGGCGGCCGTTCATCATCCCCTCGCCGATCACCATGGCATCTTTGCGGCCGGTCTTCTCCTGGTGCGCTTTCACCCGATCCTTGTACGACTTCGTGTCTTGAAAGCTCAGTGGGTCTAGGGGGCCGAGGTCTGCATCCCATTCTTTGAATGTGCCAAAGTCGACCAAGAGCGCAATGCGCTCCAAAACGGAGATGGGGAAATGGTAATCGCACTTCGGGCAGACCTTATTGTTCCGTTCGACCTCTTTACGATAGACGATCTCCCGGCAATGATTGCACTTGAGCCACATCCCTTCCGAAAGCTTGGATCGTTTCGGGGCTTCAGCCTCAGTCGTTTTCTGTTTTTTAAACCAGGCCATAGCAGGCTCCTTGTAGTCCGGCACAGGGCCAACTGCCGCCAGGTGAGGCAGCAGCGGGCTCTCGCCGCTCCTCACCGGAATGTGAGGACGGCAGAATACCATAGCCGCCCATATGACGCACGTAGATTTCCCATTGATGACGGTGACGGTGCAGGAGTCAGAAGCGTTGACCACCGAAGGCGATCTGGAACATCAGGGCGAGTCCGACTGCCATGCTCCCGAGACTGGCCAGCCCCTGGACCGCGAGAAACACGGGACGTCCGAAGTTCAACGACCACAACACCGGAAGACTCACAACAATCCCGACCAACATCATCCCTAGGATCGAGCCAACTCCGAACACCGCAATATAGACGAGTCCTTCCGGCACCGATCGAGCCGACGCCAGCACGATCAGCAACAGCGCCGCCGACCCGGCCAGACCATGAGCCATGCCGATGCAGAACGGTCGAACGGAGTTGCGCCACCAATGTCCATGCCCGTGATCCTCGACCAACGCATGACTATGCAAATGCACATGCGGCGCACCGTCATGGTCATGCGTATGCACATGCCAGCGTTCCCGGAGCAATCGCATCCCAAGCATGCCGCCGAGCAGCACGAGCATCACACCGACGCCGAACTCGGCCGCTACGGCGACAGGTTCAGGAATCGGCATGCGAAGTACCAACACGACCGCTCCAACCAGTAACAAGACCACCGTATGTCCCAGCCCCCAACTGAATCCAATCATGCCGGACGCGCGCAACGAGGGTCGCTGCGTCAGCACCGTGGAGACGGCCGCCAAATGGTCTGCGTCCAAGGCATGGCGAAGCCCCAGCACAAACCCGAGTCCTAAAATTGTGAGGAATTCAGTATCCAGCATGAGCCATCAACAAAATTCGGCCTTAACTCGCATAATTCACGAAGGCTTCTACTGCAACCGCCGATACGCCGCTGCAACAAGCCTGACGGCGGACGGGCTCGCCGCTCGGTCGGTTAACATACTATTTCAAGTATGCCTCACTCCCTCACGGCTCCGCGCGCCCGTCTCGCTTGTCGTCTCGGCGGGTTCGTCACGAACCCTCGTGAATAATGCGAGCTATGGCACAGAGGTAGGCAGCCAGGTGGGACGTCAACCGCCGCGGGCATGCATCTCGAGATGGGGATCTTCGCGGAGCTTCTCAATACCGATCAGCCCTCCGACACGTAACCCGTCGCGCTCAAGCGCTTTGCGGTCCTCTGCACCCCGGTCGCGGCGGCCTTCCCAGCCGGCACGAATCACCGCTCGCATCTCATCTGCGGACGCACCAACGCGGAGCGGCTTCCGCAAATCCGTTCCCGCCGTCGCGTACAAACAGCGGTACCACATGCCGTCGGCAGTGACACGGCTGCGATCGCAAGTCGCACAAAACGGCGTAGTCGTTGACGGGATGATCCCGAAGGTCGCGCCATCCGGCAACAGGAACCGCTGCGCCGGCGCAGCCCCCCGCTCCGGCATCGGCTCGATCGTCCCATAGTGCGCCGTCAGCAGCGCGAGCATCGCAGCGCGGGACAATACTTTCTGTTGCGACCATTCGTTCGCCCCGCCGACGTCCATATATTCGATGAACCGCACTTCCGCCTGCACGCGCTTGCCGAACTCAATCAGCGCGACCAACTCATCGTCGTTGAAGCCTCGAATCGCCACCGTATCGAGTTTCAGACCCGTGAAGCCCGCGCGCGCCACCGACTCAATCCCTTCCATGACGCGCGCATACTCATCGCGGCGGGTCAGCTGACGAAACCGTTCCGGCCTGAGCGTATCGAGGCTGACCGTCACGCGGTGCAGCCCTGCGTCAAACAACGCTTCAGCCTGGTCCGCCAGCAGAATGCCGTTCGTCGTCAACGCAATATCCATCACCCGCCGGTTCTGGACCAAGAGACGGATCAGTCGGGGCAAATCACGCCGCAGCAGCGGCTCTCCCCCGGTCAGCCGCACGCGATCCACGCCGAGGTCGGTAAAATAACCCGTCAGCGTCGCCATTTCCTCGTGGGTCAGCACATCCTCGCGCGGCAGCCAGACATAGTCCTCTTCCGGCATGCAGTATTTGCAGCGGAGATTGCAGCGATCCGTGACGGATAGCCGCAAACTACGGAGCGGCCGACCGAACGTATCGGCAGCGACAAAATGAGAGGCATCGTCAGGCGTCGGCATCGTCATATTCGGCTCGTCACCCATCACTGGCCACACATCACGCCTACGGATGTTCTTCAACCCAGACTTCGCCTTCCGGCGTATGTTCGAGTTTCCAGATCGGCGTGATCTGTTTCAATTCACTGATCGCCCATTCGCAGGCACGAAACGCCTCGGCCCGATGCTCGGCACCGGCAATGATCAACACGATGTTTTCGCCGATCGTGATCTCGCCATATCGATGGATGATCAGGAGTTCCAGAATGTCGAAATCTTTCAGCCCCCGCTCTCGAATCTCGCGGAGCTTCTTCTCCGCCATCCCTTCGTAATGCTCGAAGGTGATGCTGTCGACATCCCGCCCTTTCGAACGATCCCGGGCAATCCCGAGAAACGTCGCAATCCCCCCGATCCGCTTCGATCGGCTCTTGACCCGATCGAGCTCTCGATCGATGGAAAAGTTCTCCCGCTGCACACGCACGAGCTGACTCTCATCTATCGGTTCCATGCCTGACCCACCTGCGAATGGCGGCAACAATGCGATTTCGTCGCCGTCTTTGATTTCAGTCCCCTCGTGGGCAATCTCCTGATTGACCGACACCAGAACCTTCTTCTTATGAATGAGTTCCCCGATGGCGGGATAGCTGCCATCAAGAAGCTCAACCAAGTCTTTCACTCGTCGCCCATTCGCCAATGCCAGAGAGAGAGATCCTTGGTTCCCTGCTAGCAGCTTCGTCATACCGAATAGCTTAATCGTGACCATGATGGCTCAGCCTGGCCTCGTATACGTGCCGGACTTTCCCCCTGATTTGGAAAGCAGGCACACGTCACTGAAGCTCATCCCGCGATCGACCGCCTTGCACATATCGTAGATGGTCAAGGCCGCCACGGTGGCCGCCGTCATCGCTTCCATCTCGACCCCTGTTTGCCCCGTAGTTTTCACCGTGGCAAAGATGTGGATGGCACAGAGGCCTGCGTGGTTCGGCTGAGGTTCTTCTTTGAAGGAGATATCGACGCTGGTGATCAGCAGTGGGTGGCACATGGGAATGAGGTCCGGGGTCCGCTTGGCCCCCATCACGCCAGCGACCTGCGCCACGGATAGGACATCGCCCTTGGCGATCTTGCCTCGTTGAATCTTTTCAAGAGTTTCTGGAAGTAGGAAAACGGTAGCCTGAGCCGTGGCGACCCGCTCGGTCGAGTGTTTGGCGCTGACGTCGACCATCCGCGCCCGGCCTGACTCGTTGAAGTGCGTAAATTCTGCCATCTTTTAGCTAAATCAGCGCGTTACGACTCAATCCTGGCGGGGATTATAGGGGCCGGTGGAAAGGGCAGTCAAGGGCGAGGCAGGGCGGCCTGTTGGCCTCCTGTGCTCGCGCAACGCGCGGCCTCGGAAGGC
>JANYAJ010000061.1 GCA_025361385.1 Nitrospira sp. | reverse complement strand
AGTTTTGGGAGGTCTACCCCCGCTGTTGGGCCAAGATTCTTCAAGAGGTGAAGGTGGGCATGATCGTTGTGTTCCACGAACTTGGAGAGTATCCAGCGGGAGGGTTTCAAGAGTTGGTCGACGATCCGGACGCCTTTCTTGCCAAGAACTATGGCAAGAAGAAGATCAAAGTCAATTTCTATGACGGAGACAATTTCGTCTGCACGATCAATTTTAAAGTCGCAGGCTGGACGGAGCATGAGGGGGGGCATTGAACAGAAGCCGGTTGCATTTTGTCCCTGCAGAATGCGAATGATGGGCGGGCTTGTTCGCGGTGCGCAGGTGAGGGCACACAGCGCCTTGAGGGTAGGGAGTCAGTACGAACCATAGAGGTGAGATGATGGGGAGACCGAAAATTACGGTGGTGGGTGCGGGGAACGTCGGGGGCACGACGGCGCAACGGCTGGCAGAGAAGAACGAGTACGAGGTCGTACTCGTGGACATTGTCGAGGGGGTCCCGCAGGGGAAGGCGCTCGATATCTCACAGGCTGGCCCCGTCTGCGGCTATAGCACCCAGGTCGTGGGCACCAACGGCTACGATGAAACGGCCGGCTCAGCCGTGGCGGTGATCACGTCCGGTATTCCCCGCAAGCCGGGGATGAGCCGTGACGAGTTATTGACCACGAACGCCAAGATCGTGAAGTCGGTCGTCAAGGAATTGGTGTCCCGATCGCCGAACGTCATCCTGATTCTCGTCACGAATCCGTTGGATGCGATGGTCCATGTGGCGCGGCTGGTCAGTGGTTTGCCGAAATCCAGGGTTTTGGGGATGGCGGGCGTGCTCGATTCTGCCCGCATGCGGGCGTTCATCGCGGCCGAATTGAATGTGCCTGGGCCCGACGTGCAGGCCATGGTCTTGGGAGGACATGGCGACACGATGGTCCCGCTGGCTCGTTATACGACGGTGAAGGGGAAACCCGTTTCGGAAATGATGTCGAAGGAACGGTTGGATGCGATTGTCAAGCGGACACGCGAAGGCGGCGCCGAAATCGTGGGCCTCTTGAAGACGGGCAGCGCGTTCTATGCCCCGTCGGCCTCGGCGGTCGACATGGTCGAGGCGATCGTGAAGGACCAGAAGCGGGTGTTGCCCTGCGCAGTGCTCTGCGAGGGTGAGTATGGATTGAAGGATGTGGTGGTCGGGGTTCCGGTCAAGCTGGGCCGAGGCGGGGCGGAGCAGGTGGTCGAATATGAATTGACGGCAGAGGAGCAGGCTGGGTTGGCGAACTCTGCTCATGCCGTGCGCGAGCTCTGCGCGACGGTCGATCGGTTGATGGCCTAACGTGATCGTGTTCGAAGTCCGCTTGACAGAAGAAGCGGGCATGCAGTAGAGACAGCGACTGAGCAGTACACTTAATGAGGAGATACAATGAAATTTCTTGAGAATCCGATGCAAACGATGGGCGTAGGATTCGCGCTCGCGGCGGTGCTGATTGTGGGCTATCTCGGTATGGCTGGCATTGCGATTGGTGAGGCCGACTGGGCCGGTCTGTTGTTGCGCTGGGTGCACTTTTTGGCCGGCATCACCTGGATCGGGCTGTTGTATTTCTTTAATCTGATCAATGCGGGGTTCTTGAAGAGCTTGGATGGTCCGACCAAAAACATCGTGATTCCCAAGTTGATGCCTGCCGCGTTGAACTGGTTCCGTCATGGCGCGACGGTCACGGTGTTCGCCGGGATCGCGCTGTACTTTTACATGTACTCGAAGGGTGGAACCGGTGCGATCGCGTTGGGAATCGGCGGGCTCTTGGGCCTCATCATGATGATCAACGTCCATGCGATCATTTGGCCGAACCAACAGAAGATTATTGCGGCAGTGACAGCGGCAGCCCAGGGAACCCCTGCCCCGGCGGAAATGGCCCAATGGGGTCGGACCGCGCTTCTCGCTTCGCGGGTGAATTTCATGTTGTCGATTCCCATGTTGTTATTCATGGGAGCCGGTAGCCACATCAAGTAAGACGCTGTAGCGCAAGGCCGGCAGGGAAACCTGCCGGCCTTGTTCCTTCCGTCCCGTTCCTCCTCAGCCCCCCATCGTTCCCGTGACCTGCCCAGATGGCCCATATGCCCTGTTTTGTATGGGCCGCTGGCCCTAAGTCGTTGAGATTCAGGCCTATTATCGGTTCATTGCCTTGACGAATACCGGCCAGGCACTTTATAGTAACGCTCCGCATTGTGAGCCAAACCGGTAAGGAAGGGCGCATGACGACTGCGACTGATCCACGAGTTCTCCAAACGCTTGACGGCGACCCCTGGGATATCGATGCCTACTTGAAGATCGGGGGCTACGAGGCCTGGAAGAAGTGCGTCAAAGAGCTGAGTGCGACGGATATCGTTAATGAACTGAAGAAAGCCGGGCTCCGTGGCCGTGGAGGTGCGGGCTTTCCCACCGGCATCAAGTGGGAAAAGGTCCTCAACCACCGGGTCAAAGAACATTACTTCGTCTGTAATGCGGGCGAACATGAGCCGGGCACATTTAAAGACCGTCATCTACTCAAGTTAGCGCCACATCAGCTGATCGAAGGCTGTCTCATCGGGGCCTATACGGTGCATGCCAAGGCGGCGTTTATCTATGTGAATCACGAGTACCACGAAGAACGCGAGAATCTGAAGAAAGCGTTGGCGCAGGCGAAGGAACGAGGGTTCCTAGGCAAGAATGCCATGGGCAGCGGCCTGGACATCGATCTGCAAGTGTTCGAAGGCCATGGAAGTTACGTAGCCGGTGAAGAAACGGCGATGCTCGAATCGATGCAGGGGCGGCCGGCGATGCCAAGGCAGAAGCCGCCGTTCTACCCAACGGACTTTGGACTCTACGGGAAGCCGACCCTGGTCAATAATGTCGAAACCTTGTGCAACATTCCTCGGATCATCCAAAAAGGTGCAGCCTGGTTTATGCAGGTCGGCACGGAAAAGTGTCCCGGCACGATGATGTTCTCGCTCAGTGGTGCGGTGAATCGGCCTGGCGTGTATGAGAGGCCGATGGGGATTACGATCCGGGAACTCATTGAGACCTGTGGTGGAGGCGTACCTGGTGGACGCAAGATCAAGGCGGTGTTTCCCGGTGGGCCGGCCTTTTCGATGGTTACGGCCGATCAGCTGGATCTGACGATGGATTTCGACTCGCTCAAGAAAGCCGGCACCGGACTCGGGTCAGCCGGCATGATCGTGGTCGATGATGCCACCTGCATGGTGGCGAAGACCCTGCATTTTTCGAACTTTTTCAAAGGCGAGAGTTGCGGACAATGCCCACCCTGTCGAATGGGGACCATTAACCTTGCTGCACTGATGACCAAGATCGAGCAGGGAGAGGGGACGCAGAAAGACTTGGATAGCCTCCTTCAGCTCTGCGGGTTTGTGAAGGGGACGGGTTATTGCACGCTGGTCACTGGGGCTGCGGTATTGGTGCAGAGCAGCATGAAACTGTTCCGTCACGAGTTCGAGGAGCATATCCGATTGCAGCGCTGCCCCTATCAGCCGGTGGTGGCTGGTGTAACGGCGCATTGAGAGGGATTGCGATGCCGCGCGTGACATTTCTCCATCCTGATGGCAAGAGCGGAGAAGTTCCGGCGAATACGTCCCTGTTGGACGCTTCGAAGGTTCTCGGGTTTACATTGAATAACGATTGTGGAGGGAATGCCTCCTGCACCACCTGTCGGGTTGAAGTGCAGATGGGCGCCGAGAATCTGTCGGAGATCGACTTCGATGAGCAGGATCTTCTCGATCGGGAGGCGCTCAGTGAACCGTGGCATCGGCTTGGATGCCAAGCCAAAGTGCTCGGAGACGTGGTGGTTCTGGTCCCAGAGGGTAAGTGGGTTGCACCCACGACGACGCAGGTGGAGTCGGAGGGTATTGAAATTCGGTAAAGAAATGTTACACTAAGCCATTCCAGGCAGGTCTTCGAAGGACGGCCTGGTCACACGAGGAGGATCACAATGGTTACGATTACGGCGATTGCAGAGCAGAAGATCAAGGAATTGATGATCGAAGAGAAGGATATTGTCGGCTTGCGCGTCTACGTGAAGGGCGGCGGTTGCCACGGTTATCAATATGGGATGGCCTTCGAGTCCAAGATGGGCGATGACGACACGGTGGTTGAGAAGGGTGACGTCAAGGTCATCATGGATTCGCAGAGCGCGCCATTGTTGCAGGGCGCCGAAGTCGATTACGTGGACAGCCTCCAAGGGTCCGGGTTCTCGATCAAGAATCCACAAGCGAAGACCACTTGTGGCTGCGGCAGCTCCTTCAGCGCCTAAGGAATGTGCGCTGGAGTGGCGCGAGCCGGTCAGTTCAATGGATGACAGGGGAAGCCAGGATTGTCCGAATACGGCGGCCGGTCCTGGCTCCTCTATTTG
>JANYAJ010000055.1 GCA_025361385.1 Nitrospira sp. | reverse complement strand
CCCCATACGCAGCCACTGTCGATGGCCAATAGGTTGGGCTCGATGTGCAATCCCAACGCAGCCCAATGTCCGCAGATGACCGTAGTCTCGGTCTGTTTTCGATTTGGAATTTGGAACCAAGGGAAATAGCCGGCGGGTGTCTGTTCCGGAGGACCGGAGAACCCGGACATCTCACCGGTGGGAGTGCAGGTGCGTAGTCTAGTGAAGACTCGCGCGATACTCACCAGCCTCTCCGGTCCTGTCAGCGAGGGATTCCATTGTAGAGCCGGTCCATGAAACAGGCTTTGGAGGAACGGACGATAGTTTGGGCCTGCCAGCACGGTCTCGACCTCACGTGCCAAGCTGGCGGCCTCATCGACGGTCCATTGCGGGAGGAGTCCCGCGTGAATCATCAGGAACGATCCCTCCCGATGATGGAGCGGTTGGCGGCGAAGCCAGGCGATCAGCTCATCGCGATCGTCGGCATCCAAGATGTCGCGAATCGTATCTTTGTGCCGCAACGTGGCAATGCCTTCGGCGACTGCGAGCAAGAAGAGATCGTGATTGCCCAGCACGGTCTGGGCAGCATTGCCGAGCCTACGCACGAATCGGAGGAGGGCGAGAGATTCAGGACCTCGATTGACGAGGTCTCCGGCCAGCCACAATCGATCCGTCCGGGGATCGAACGAAATCCGGTCGAGGAGCCGCCTGAATGGATCGAGGCAACCTTGAATGTCGCCGATTGCGTATATAGCCATGAATGGAGGGCTCCCGTGACCGGCTGAGCCTACCCTGCATGCCGCGGGAAAACAAGGCGAGGGAATAGGGTGCGTTCTTGCCTATGCCGCCGTGGGTTTTAGGGAAACGGTAAAGTGAAAGGTACTGCCGCGGCCAGGCTCGCTGTTCACGACGAGAGATCCACCCATCAGCTCGATAAGCCGCTGACAGATGGCAAGCCCCATTCCCGTTCCTCCGTACGTCCTCGTGTTCGTCCCATCGGCCTGCATGAAGGGTTGGAAGATCCTGGTACAGGCATCTGCTGGAATGCCGATCCCTGTATCGGAGAGAGAAAAACATACCCTGACGGCCTCTGGTAACGAGGGGGTGAGATCCAAGTCGATCGGGTTCTTCCTGGCCGGTTTCTCTTCCATGTCCACATGGACCGCGATCGTGCCTCGTTCCGTAAACTTCACCGCGTTGTCCAGGAGATGACTCAAGATTTGGCGTAACCGAGCCGCATCCCCGCGCAGCGATGCTGGTACCTGGGTCTCGGTGAGGGAGGAGAGGGTCAGTCCTTTGCTGCTCGCCCGCTCCTGAAACGGGCCGACGACGTCGGTGAGTAGCTGTCTGACCTCGAAATCTGTCTCCTCCAGTTGGAGCTTGCCGGAATCCATCTTTGAGAAATCCAGAATGTCGTTGATGATCGAGAGCAGTGCTTCGCCAGAGGTGCGAATGGTATCCGCACAGTCGCGTTGCTCGGGCGTCAGTTTTGTATCCAACAGCCATTCGGTCATGCCGAGGACGCCATTCATGGGCGTCTTGATTTCGTGACTCATCGTGGCAAGAAATTCTGACTTGAGGCGTGTGCCTTCGAGTGCCGCATCGCGGGCTTGGGCCAGGCTGGCCTGGCTGGCCCGCAGTTCTTGCAGGACCAGGCTCGATCGCACGATGTATCGGACGCGGTGCGTGAGCAACAGTCCGTTTAACGGCTTGGTCAGAAAGTCGGTCGCCCCGGCATCGTAGGCCTGCGTGATAGAGTGATAGTCGTCCAGACCGGTCATGATGAGCACGGGCACGTGCTCTCCTCCTGGAAGTTTTCGGAGTGCCGCACAGGTCGTAAACCCGTCCATTTCCGGCATCATGACATCGAGCAGTACGACCTTGGGATGGAGCTGCTGAAAGGCTTCCAGCGCTTCTCGTCCATTCTCCGCTTCTTCGACGCGCCATCCAGAGCCCTCCAGCGCGGCGCGGGCGAGTATACGCATCACCGCATCGTCATCCACCACCAAGGCGAGGGGGACTTGTTGTGGATCAACGTTCATAGGACGTCTCCTTGTTGATGGCAGCTTGAAAGATGGAGCAGACGGCGGTGAAGTCCCGTTCCAATTCCCGAAAGCGGTCAGGGGCCTCTTCGATCCGATGATCGCGGCCCAAAGCTTCCAGTTCTTTGCAGTGGGCCGCCATGGACAAGGCGCCTAGCGTGGCGCTGCTGGATTTGAGGCGGTGCGCCAGGGCATGGAGCATAGCCGAATCCTTGGATGCGATGGTCTGGCGCAATTGCTCGACAAGTGTCCGTGAATCTTCCACGTAGGTGGCCAACAACTTTCCGAGCGGGTCGGGATGACCCGGTCGTTTCAGCATGCGGATGGGCTCCCAGGCTGAGCAATCGACCAGGCCTGAGGACTCGACCTGTTCAGGCTGAATGGTCGGCGCCGAAGGATTGGGCGAGGCCGTAGTCGGAGCCAAAACTGGCGCTCCTGGTGGTGCTGCCATGCCGGTCTGGCCGATCCACCGATCCAAGAGGTCCTTCAGCTGATGTTGGGTGAAGGGTTTACTCAGATAGTCGTCCATGCCGGCGGCCAGGCATTGTTCCCGGTCTCGCTCCATGGCGTTGGCTGTCAGTGCAAGGATCGGGATGCGCATTGCCTGTGTCTGCCGTTCTCGCTCACGAATGTGGCCTGTTGCCGTGAAGCCATCCATGATGGGCATCTGGCAGTCCATGAGGATGAGATCGTAGGAGACAGTCTCGGAGCGTTCGAGGGCCTGGCGTCCGTCCTCCGCGCTGTCAACCCGGTAGCCGAGCAGTTCCAACATTCCGGTCGCGACCTCGCGGTTGACGGGATTGTCTTCGACCAGGAGTATGCGGCGGCCGGTTTCTCGTGGCGTGAGGGATGTTGCCACGGCCGTGGACGGGGCTGCGGTCGCTCCCTGGAGATATCGGCGCAAGCAATCCCGCAACGTCGATTGGCGCACCGGTTTCTGCAGCCATGCGATAAAGCCTAGCGGTTCAGTCTGCCAGCCGGGCGCTTGGTTCTCTCCGGAGTTGAGGGCCAGGAGATCGACGGTTCGGAGCGCGGGATCGGCCTTGATCGCGCGGGCGAGCATGAGGCCGTCCATGTCGGGCATGCAGATGTCGAGCAGGGCCAGGTCGAACGGCGTCCGGTTGTTCGCGTACTGACTCAAGAGTTCCAAGGCGGCAGCGCCACTGTCTGCACTGACCACCTCGGCCCCCCAGGCGGTGAGCGGTGCGTTCAGCACAAAGAGATTCGTCGGATGGTCATCCACGATGAGCACCCGGAGGCCGGTCAGGAACCGAGCATGCTCCAACTGGGCGCTGTCCCGTGGTGCGGCACAGCCCAGGCGCACTGTGAACCAAAACGTCGAGCCCTGGCCAGGCGCACTGGCGAGGCTCACCTCGCCCCCCATGAGCTGCACGAGTTGTTTCACGATGGCCAACCCGAGTCCCGTGCCGCCGAACTGTCTGGTGGTGGACCCGTCGGCTTGGGAAAATGCGGTGAAGAGACCCGCTTGTGCCGAAGGCTGGATGCCGATGCCGGTGTCGGTGACGGCGCATTTCAGCGTCAGCGTCTGGGGATCCTGTGCCAAGAGGTGGAACCACACCGTTACGTTGCCTCGTTGTGTGAATTTCATGGCGTTGCCCACCAGGTTCAGCAGCACCTGTCGGAGGCGTCCCGGATCGCCGATGGCACGGGCAGGGACTTCTTCCGGAAAAAAACAGGTCAAGTTCAACCCTTTCCGCCCGGCCGATTCAGCAAAGAGATCGACGGCCTCTTCTACCGTCTCTCGGAGTCCGAATTCGAGTCGCTCCAGCTCCAGCTTGCCGGCCTCGATTTTCGAGAAATCCAAAATCTCATTGATGACTCCCAGGAGAGAGGTGCCAGACCGGTGGACGTTCTCGGCCAGGTGTCGTTGTTTGTCGGTGAGGGGGGTATTCAGCAACAGTTCAGCCATCCCGAGGACCCCGTTCATGGGCGTTCTGATTTCGTGGCTCATGTTGGCGAGGAATTGACTTTTCGCCAGGGTGGCAGCCTCGGCGCTTTCCTTTGCCTGGCGTAGTTCGGTCTCCACATGTTTTCGTTCCGTAATATCCATAATAGTGGCAATAATGACGAGTCCAGCAGCGGTCTGCACCGATCTCAATCCCACTTCGGCGGGGAATTCTGAGCCGTCCTTGCGTTGTCCCTTCAGGTCAGGTCCCGTGCCCATCGCTCTCGACCGGGGCTGATCTATAAATGCGGTTTGGTCTTTGCCCTGTTGATGTTGGACGGCCTTCGGGATGAGGCGCTCAACTGGTTGGCCTAGAAGTTCGGCCCGCGGATACCCGAAGATCTTTTCCATTTCGGCGTTCACCATGCGCATGATGCCGTTCTGATCGACCATGACCATTCCACTTGGTGCGGATTCCACCACGATGCGCAGCTGTTCCTCCCACTGTTTTCTCTCGGAAATATCCCTGATAAATCCGCTGAAGGTCGTCCCCGATGCCAGTTTGAGAGGGGTAATGGCCAGTTCAATCGGGAACTCCGTCCCATCGGCGCGCAGTGCGGTAATTTCCAGGCGCTTTCCCAGCGCCGGGCCTTCACCTGTTGCCAGGTAGTGCTGCAATCCTTTGTTGTGGGCCTCGCGATATTGCGGGGGGACGATGGTGTCCGAGAGCTTCTGTCCGACCACGTCGCGTTTGGTCCATCCCAGGATCTGTTCAGCCTGAGGATTCCAGTCGGTAATCCGGCCCTGTTCGTCCATGACGACGATGGCATCCAAGGCGGTATTGACGATCGAACGGGTTCGTTCCTCGCTGTCTCGGAGGCTGCGCATGAGTGGTGCGCTGACCTGGCGATTGATCAGCCATCCCACCAGGAAAATTGTGCCGAGTAGGCTCAGGCCGAAGGTTCCGAGGAGGTACGTTCGATTTTTGAGCACGGAGCTGGCTTCCGCTTCGACTTGACGACGCTCCCTGTCAGCGAGTTCGACGAGTTCGAAAATCCCCAGGCGATGCTGCTCAAAACGGTTCGTGAGGGGGCCGTGCACGATATCGGTCATCGTGCGGGTATCCCCACGTTCTACGGCCGGGAGAAATTCGTGGTTCCATTGCTCGTAGAATTCTGTTGCCCATCGGCCGGACGACTCGGTGAGATTGTTCCGTAAAGATCCCGGAGGGAGGCGGACGTGCCATTCGGCTTGTTTGGCAATGAAGGCTTGTTCGAGTTGTTTGAATCGCTCAACGAGCGCTTTGCGTTTCGAGGGCGGGGCGCTCAGTAGTTCCAACGTCACAAGATAGGAGTCTACGATGTAGAGCGGAGGAGGGAGTGCATCCGTCGCCAGGTCCTTGGTTTGAACGATTTGGGTGTAGAGGGGGCCGTGAATCTGCACCGTCGTGACGGTATCGTACACCGCGAGGGTAAATCCTCCGGTGGCGATGATTGCGGTACCGACAAGCAGCCCAAGCCGGTGGTTGAAGGATGGGGGCTCTCGCTTCGAAGCAAGCAATTCCTGCGAGTCCATACAGTCCTCTGCTGGGGACAGAAAGAGAGAGTCGGCTCGTTCTCTTATCGGATGAGAAGCAGAGAGGCTTAACCCTCATCGCTCGACAGGGGCTGAGTTCGTAGGAGGATCTCTCATCGCCAGTCGATAGGAGCAGCCGTATATCTTGGAGCCTGAGCCGCGTTTTGCTCGGCTGAGCCGATTACGGCCGTTTCGAGGCGAGTGTAATAGCTATGTCAATTGAGAAGAGGGCGGTTGTGGATGGGGCTGGACTCTTAGGGATAGGTTGCTTCGATTTTGCTCGATAGTCCACCGCGCGCTGTAAATTCACCGGTGACCTTGGCCCAGACTGGCTTAGAGGCTGTTACGATATCGTGGAGGATACGATTGACTGCGTTTTCATAGAAAATCCCGAGATTTCTGTACGCGTGGAGATACATTTTCAACGACTTCAGCTCCAGGCATTCTTTGCCCGGCATGTAGTGTAGTGTGATGGTCCCGAAGTCAGGAAGGCCGGTCTTCGGGCAGATCGCGGTATATTCAGGAATCGTGATGGTGATTTCGTAGCCCTTGTATTGGCTCGGGAATGTTTCAATGTCCGGCAGGGGAGCGGTAATCCCGCTCTTCGCATGGTTCTCGTTGTAGCCAAGTGTGGTGGTTCTTGATGTTCTTTTTGTCGCTTTATGTTTCACAATTCACGCTTTCTCAGACTTGTTTCATCCATTCTACTTGGCCGATTTTTTCCAGTTGAATATAGAGAGTCACCCAGGGGCATGCCATTTCGGGGTAGACCTCACAGAATCCTCCCTTGCGGACGCCTCCGCAGGGACCGTGGCTCATGAATTTTGGACATTCGGCTTTGAGCGAATTATCAGGAATCGGGGGGCGTTTATGGACCCCACCGGCCTGCTGAGCGCCGTCGTCTTCGCCGGGAATGATTACGCGTGTCGACATACGGATCTAGTCTAGACAGATTTTGCGGAATCGGCAATCTCTCTCTCGGGATTCTGAGGGCTGCCACTCCGGTGAGATGGGAGAAAACATTGCGAAATTGCCACTTGTTAGGGCGAATGGCCTACCGACCCGTGGTGTGCTAGGCCTTCTTTCTGGCATGGTGGGCCTTCTGAGAAGTTGCGTTGAATATCAGGAAGTTATAGTATTTTACGGTGCGCATGTGGTTCGAGGGGTTGTCGACGTTTCTCATTGACAGTCTTTTTTGGGCTTTGCTACCATGCGTACTCGCTATAGTCGTGGAAGAGCATGATGGCCCAGTTTTCCGACCTTGAACTCTTGTGTGTGTTGCCGATAACTGTGTTTTCTCGATAAGCAATGGGTTCCCATTGCAACGATAAAGGGAGGTCTTCCAATGAGTCTTGACTATGTGAAGTTTTCAGGCGGATTTGAAAAGTTCATGCCCAAGGAATATCGGGACATGGTTGAGCATGGACCGTTCGGTAAGAAAATTTCCGTTTCTCAAATGGGAAGCTTTAAGGAAATTCTCGAAGAGCATCCCATGTGTGCGGGCTGTGCGATGACCCTGTTTATCCGGCTGGCCATCATTGCGTTCCCCAACCCTGAGGACACCATTACCGTTGGAACGGCTGGCTGCGGTCGGTTGGCCATTTCCCAGGCTGCGATTCCCTTTGTATACGGCAACTACGGTGATCAGAACGGTGTGGCGAGCGGACTCTCTCGTGGCCTCCGGCTTCGGTTCGGGGACAAGCCAAAGGATGTGGTCGTCATTGCAGGTGACGGCGGTACGGCGGATATCGGCTTCCAGCAGGTCCTCCATTCCTGGTTCCGCAAGGAACGGTTCACCACGATTATGTTGGACAATGAAGTGTACGGCAACACCGGTGGGCAAGAGAGCGGCATGACCAACCGTGGCGCCGTGCTGAAGATGGCCCCGTTGGGGAAGAAGTTCGAGAAGATGGATATGTTGCAGATGGCCAAGGTTGCCGGCTGCGCCTATGTGGCGACCGTGGTTCCGAACAATCCACGCCGCGTCGAAAGCGTCATCAAGAAAGCCGTGCTGATTGCCCGCGAAGTAGGCTCGACCTATATTCAAGCCTATACCTCTTGCAACATCGAGTACGCGATTCCGACCGACAAGGTGATGGAAGACGCGAAGACCGTTGAGAACGATCGGTATCAGTTCACGGAGTATGTAAGCGAAGAGGCCAAGCAGTATCTGACCGAGCGATATGGCTACAAGGATTATCTTCCGAAGCCGGCTGCTCCTGCCGCCGCAATTCCAAACAAGGCTTAAGCGACCAGTAGGGAGGCCCGGACATGGCAAAGCGCTTCAACATTCGGATGGCAGGGGTCGGTGGTCAAGGTGTCGTGACAGGGTCACACATTCTGAGTACCGCCGTGATTCATGCCGGCGGCGAAAGTACGATCGTCCCATTTTATGGGTCGGAAAAGCGGATGGCTCCGGTTGAGAGTTACGTCCGTGTGTCGGATGAACCGATCTATGAGATCGGGGAAATCACGTTCCCGCATATCATCATTATTTTCCATCCCCAGGTTATTACTCACGGCAAGTCGTACACGATGCCGTTTTACTTCGGATTGAAGGAAGACGGGATTGCATTGATCAACAACGACGGCCCGATGTCCCTTCATCGAGACCAGCAGCGTGAGTTGGAAGAGCGACGCGCGAAGCTCTATTATTTCCCGGCCACCAAGCTGTCGCTCGAAGTTGCAGGGATGGACCTCTGTACGAATATGGCATTGATGGGCTGCATTGGAGCGATCACGGGGCTGACCTCGGTTGAAGCCTTGGAGCAGTCGGTGAAGGACCGGTTCCTCGGTAAAGGATTTGTTGTTTCCGGCGGCACCGCGGCCTTGGATAGCGTGGTCGAGCGGAAATTCAAAAAGAAGCAGGATTTGATCGATAAGAACGTGGCGGTAATTCAGGCCGGGTGGAACTACGCAGTCGATCACGGTTGGGCTGCGTCGACGGTTAAGCGGTCGGAAGTGCGTGCGACGGTCAGCGCTTAATCTGGATGTAGTACGAAGGAGTCATCATGTATCTGGTCGCCGATATCAATGTTGAAATCTGTGCCGCAAAGAGCTGCAAGCTCTGCACGCAATATTGTCCTGAAGCGAACACCATTCAGTACAGTGAAGATATGGGCAAGGACAAGGGCTTTAAGTATGGCTCTGCCTACGTGGCTGTGGACCGCTGCAAGGGTTGCGCGCAGTGCGTGTGGGTCTGTGACAATATGGCAAAAAACAATGCGATCAAGATGATCATGATCGATCAATTGCCGCTGGCCGCCGTCACCGACAACATTCGCTACGAAGAGAAGTCGACTGTTGTGGCCCTGTCCAATCCGATGATTGTTATAGGTAATTAGGGAGGTACGGGAGTGGCAACGACGCCTGATACACGAGAACGCATCATTGTTCCAGGTCCGGCTGGATTCCATCCGCCGTCGGCGGCTCAGTTAGGAGTCGCACTGCCAGACCCAGGGGAAGGGCTTTATTACGGATTGCTGGAGCCCAATGAAGACAAGGTCATCGAAGAGATGGCCCGTAAAATGCTGACGAGCCCCAATGCCACGATTTTCCCGGGACCGCTGGTCCTTTGGGCGTGGAACGAGCATGCCATTGAAAAGGCTAAGGCGGTGCTGGAGATTGCCGCTCAGATTCCCAATGTCATGATCATCCCCATGCCGGACTATCGTCCGAAGTATCCAAAAATCGATCCGGAAGAGGTTATTAATCCCAACCATCCGAATCTCACGATTTGGGGAAATAAGATTGAAGCCTGCATCTTCATCGGCGTGCATTGCCATTATGCCAACTTGACGTTGAAAATGATCCGTGCGGGGACGAACTGTCTGACGATGGCGATCTGTGCGGAGCAGGGCCACGAAGATGCAATGCTGACGATTCGGGATTCGGATATCGTCAAGTTGAAGAAGACGGCTCAGGTCTTCAAGCGGGTGCGCGAGGAAATGGGCATCAAGCTGCCAGAGAACGGCGAAAATGTGCGTTTTACTGGGACGCAAGCAAGAGTCCATGGTGGAAAAACCCACACGAACCCCCTCACCTTTGCCCCCGTGACGGTGGGCGTTGCCGGTGCGGCCGCCTTCGGCCATTCCGCCGAGCAGATGAAGCGTGAAGGCTAAGCAAGGTCGAATAGTACAGGCGATATAGCCGAGAGGTGTCACAATGAGCGAAACAGTCAAAGCAGCAGAAGTGCCAAGCCAGCCGGTCGCCAGGAAAGATCCCCATGCCGAAGCCAAGCGGCAGAGGGTGGTGACGCCGGAATATATGTTCCTCGAAGCCCCGCGAACGAAAGAGTTCATTACGGGCAGCGAAGCGGCGAAAGAAGCCATTCGGCGATCCAATGTGGATTTGGCCATTGCCTACCCCATCACTCCACAGAGCGAAACGATGCAGCTTGTCGGTGTGTTGTATGGCGAGGGCTATGTCAAAGAGTACTATCGTGGTGAAGAAGAAGTCGGTGTGATGGCGGCCATTGCCGGTGGATCACGAGCCGGCGTTCGTTGCTATACGGCGACCGCTGGTCCTGGTACATTGCGTGGCCTTGAAGGCATTGCATCATGGCCCGGGCATCGGTTGCCCGTTGTCGCCATGTTTACTTGCCGCGTCGTCAATGCTCCATTGGCCATTCAGCCTGACAATATCGAAGTCGCGTACTTGTTGAACTGCGGCATGATTGTGTTCCATGCCGAGAATCAACAAGACATGTACGATTTTACGCTGGCGGGTTTTACGATCAGCGAGAAAAACGATGTGACGCTTCCCGTCGGTGTCTGCTGTGACGGATTCTTTGTCACGCATGCCCGAGGGTATGTCCGAATGCAAGACCGCAGCATGAAGCTGCCTCCTCGTGAGGCCTGGCGCGGTGCAGTGCCGGTGCTCGATGCGGAGAATCCTCCCGCCCGTTTGTCCCGCGATGCCCCGGTGCAGAAGTCGAATTTCATGGCCTATAACATCCATGCGGTTTGGCAGCAGGAAGTCTGGGCGGCGGTCGAACGATCCCGCAAATACATTAATCAGTATATGGGTGGCTTGCTCACGGCAGAAAATGTCGATGGTGCCGAGGCGGTGATCATCGCTTCTGGCAGCGCCGCGGCTCAGTCGCGTGAAGCGGTCCGTATTTGCGCAGAAAAGGGTATCAAGATCGGTTTGATCAAGATCCGGTCGCTCCGTCCGTTCCCGACGAAAGAGTTACGGGAACTCTGCGGGAAAGCGAAGCTCATTGTTGTTCCGGAGTTCAACTATCCCGGATGGCTGGCGAAAGAAGTGGCCACGGCGATTTATGGGTTCTCCAATGCCAAGATCATTGGTGGGCCAAGAGTATATGGCGGTCAGTCGATGCCGGTGGAGTTGATCGTGGACGAAGTCGAGTCCGGTCTGACCGGAAAGAAGTCGACCAACGTCGCCCAGTCTTCCATCATGGGTGGAGCCGTCAATCAGGATGACGTCGCGCACTTCATGCGCAGCATCTAGAGTAGGCTTCAAGGAAAAAACAAAGAGCCCGATCCATCCAGGATCGGGCTCTTTTGTTTTTGTGAAGTTTTGACTTGTTAGCCTTCAACGCTGAAGAACTGACAGATGACTACTGATGGCTGACGACTACCCCTGCAGTTCGTCTTGGACCAGGTCTTCAGTCTCCGGCATGCCATAGGCCACATACTTGGCATAGGAGAGATAGATCATGGCGCTGTCTCTCATCGCCTTGGAGCCTTGCGACAAGCGGAAGACCTGATCTGGGTTATGGGATGGAGCTGCCCCCATCGTTTCTACGTGGCCTTGGAGGAGCAGGGTGAACCGCTCCATTGAGTTTTCAACATCTTTGTAGGCTAATAAAATTGCATCTGTCATGGTTGTCCTCCTAATCAACATCAGCTTACACTATGCCTATGCAACCCTTCAACGAGAAGAAATCATCCAGCCTGTCATCGGAAATTCTCCGAGCTCTGGCACGGGTGTCATCCGAGCAAAGTCTCCAAGGTAACGCCTTAGCACAGGCGGTAGTCAACCTCTCGCGTCTCTTTACCACCGCACGTGCAGCATTGCCGCCGAGGTACTTGGATGATGCTGCCCACGCGGCTGCCTATGCGTCGTATTTTCTTCCCGTGAACCTCTCCAAAGTTCAAGTCTTGTTAGATGAGCTGCCAAGCGGCAGCGAAGGGGAAAATCCGGATCGTCCGATGGCGGTGCTTGACCTCGGTTGTGGTCCAGGAACGGGATCCGTCGCCCTCATGGACTGGCTGTGGCATCGCAGCCCTGAGCGTGCGAAGTCTGTGTCGGTCCTGGCGACAGATGGTTCTCTCGCGCCACTGCAGGATACGAAGAGATTGTGGGACGCCTATTGCCAGGAGGTTGGGATATCCAGCCAAGGTCTCCGATGTGTCGTGGGCAATCTTGAGCATCCACTCAAAGGCGATCTTGGTAAACAGATTGTGCGTGGCGGGCCGTATGACCTCATTATCATGGCAAATTGTCTGAACGAAATGTTTCCGGTATCGGTCGATCCCCCTGCCGAACGTGCCACGGTTGTCGCACAACTTCTACCATTTCTCGCACTGCATGGAACGATCATGATCATTGAGCCGGCGTTACGGCAAACGGCTCGTGCGCTGCACGAGGTGCGTAACCACCTGCTCAAACAGGGTGTTTGTACCGTGTATAGTCCCTGCCTGCATGAGGGGGCCTGTCCTGCTTTAGATCGTCCAGACGATTGGTGCCATGAGGAGCGACCTTGGCAGACGCCTCCTGCGATTGCCGAGATCGATCAGGAGGTTGGGTTTATTAAAGACGCGCTGAAGTTTTCTTATCTATTGTTGCGTACCGACGGTCGCACCATCGCGACGCGAAGCCCACAGACGTTCCGGGTCGTGAGCGAATTGCGAGAATTGAAAGGCGATACGCGGGCATGGCTTTGCAATGAACTGGGCCGGTCGGAGGTTGGGCGACTCGACCGAGCCGCGTCCGTGACCAATGCAGGCCTGGAAGCTTGTCATCGAGGGGCGATTATTCGGCTCGAAGGGGTACAGCGGAAAGAAGGGGCAGCCCTGGGACGGATCCCGGTAGATGGAACGGTTGAGATGATACGGCCTGCCTAAGTTTGAGCTAATCGGCTTCCGGTTCAGAGTTCCCGTGCTGGTGACTCACTCTATCCTCGTCGAACAGTGCGGCCATTTCTTCGGCGATCATGTCGCGATCATTCGGCACTGACACGAGCGGGATTTCTTTTCTCACTCTGGCTACGGGCTCAGGGGCAGGAGTTTCAGGAACTTTCGCTGGATCTTTGGGTGTGTCAGACATGCCTAGAGTATACACGATGCTGACGGTGAAAAGTCGATCTATTCAAAAGCTTCCAGGGAGGATCGTTCCGGGAAGGTTTTTTGGCATGAGGTACAGGTCAGAAAATAGATAGATTCCCGGACGGACATGGTAATGCGGAAATTGAGGGTTACGCCACGGTGTTGGCAGGTCGGACAGGACATCTCCTTGAGCCGGTAGGGGATATCCGGTTGTGTGCGCTGGTAGAACTCCATATCTGTGTAGATCGGAAAGCTGTAGTAGCACTTCTTACAGACGCCGCGCCATTCTCCATCCGCCTGCATAAAGCGTTGGTCGACCCCGAAGCGTGACTCCTTACAGATCGCGCATTGAACGGTTTCAAGCCTGGTTTCAACTTCTTTGACGGTGAGGCTGGGCATTCACAGGCTCCTTGCGCAGAAGTGCGCGATATTGTGCGACTAGTATAACGTTCATGAAGAAGCGAGCGCAACGGGATCTGTCAGGATTTTTTCTTGACCTGATCACGGCTCTGCCTATACTGAGAAGACGATGCACTTTATTACCGAGACACTCCTGGTTGGGAATATCAACGACGCGAGCGAGCCGCCGGCACAGGTCAGTGCGGTGCTCCTGGTTGCGGCTGAATTTACCACACAACCTCCCACATGGCTCTCGTCTGGCAGGATTCCGTTTTCAGAATATGCTGAAGCCGAGCCCCTTCTCTTGGACCGGGCCGTGAGCTGGGTCGAACAGCATGCTTCTGACAATCGGGTGATGGTCTGCTGCCGTGCCGGGATGAGCCGGTCTGTATCAGTGGTCATGGCCTATCTCTGCTGTGTCCAGGGGATGCCCTATGCAGAGGTTTTGAAGTTGGTCACGACTCGCCGGCCTGGCGCCATGCCCCTTCCCAATCTGGAGAACGCCATCATTCAGGTTCGGCGCCTCCGCCACACTCGCACGATGAACAAGCCAGGTCTCGCGTCACGTTGAAGCTCTGACTCCTAGTTCCGGTACCGAGCAGGATCTTTCCCGCAGCCGTTCTTCTTCCACATTGCCTTTCACGTGTGGCTCATGGCCTAATCCCCCTGATTAAAGTAGGCACGTCACTTAAGCAGGATTTCTTTCGATGCCGGAATTGCCAGAAGCAGAGGCCGTTGCCCGTCAGATACGGGATCGTTTACTTGGCGCGCAACTCAGCGAGTGCCGGGTGGGCCGGGCGGATATCGTTTGTGAAGGGTTATCCACGCTCTCGTGGTATCGCAGTGCGCGGCTGGAAGATGTGGAGCGATATGGCAAGAGTGTGGCGATGGGGTTCAGGAAAGAGGGCGAACTGCGATACATCGTTGCGGAGCTCGGTATGACCGGCCTCCTGCTCTTTCACGCGACGCAAACGAAACATCCGCAGCATGTGCATGTTCGCATGTCGTTCACGGGGGGCCGTGAATCGGAGCTGCGTTATTGGAATCCCCGACGATTCGGACGGATGTCCATGCTGGATCAGGCGGGGCTCGATGCCTATCGTGCCCGTCGTTTCGGGGTAGATCCTCTGGTGGTGTCGCGCGATGAGTTCATCAGCCTGATGGAAGCCAAACGTGGCAGGCTCAAGCCGTTGTTGATGCATCAGCAAGTGATCGCGGGGATCGGGAATATCTATGCGAACGAAATTCTCTTCCGCGCCGGGCTCCATCCGAACCGTGAGGTGAATCGGCTGCGCAAGGCGACGATCGTCACGCTCCATGAGACCATGCAATCGGTACTGCGCGAGGCGATCTCTTGTGGTGGATCGAGCGTCAAGGACTTCTTCGCGCCGGATGGCACAGAAGGTCAATACAAGCGCCGTCACCTCGTGTATGGCAAGGAAGGGCAGCCCTGTCCGAACCGCTGCGGAGGGATCATTCGACGTCTTCAAAGTGAACGAAGCTCGTTTTTTTGCCCAGCCTGTCAATCAAATCGATCCCGGGGATAATTCTTGCCCAAGCCATCCAGGAGGCTTCTGGGTATGCGGCATATTTTCTTCCATGCTTTCATTGGCTTATGCGCGATACGCGCCCAGGGTTCTTGTCGATAGGCCTTTTGAGCCAATGGACTTAGTTCCTCTGGTGTATTGAGTCGTCCAACCGATTTCGTTAGAATCCTCCTCCTTTACAATTGTTTCTCACCATTCTGAAGGAGTGACGTCATGGCAAAGGTGCTCGAAGGTCCCGGGATGGGGCTGATGAAGAAGTGGGGTATCACGGTCCCCAACTATGTCGTCGTCACCTCGGTTGAGGAATTGACGAAGCTCGGCCAAGTCAATGAATGGCTCAAGAAATCCAAGTTGGTGGTTAAGGCGCATGAAGCGCTCGGTTCCCGGTTCAAGCTCGGCCTGGTGAAGGTCGATCTGGATTT